>NZ_DAISXK010000007.1:0-96698 GCF_036825875.1 Paucihalobacter sp.
GAGCGCTTGACTGGCAGTCAAGAGGTCGTCGGTTCGAGCCCGATCTTCTCCACATTAATAAGGAAGGCCTTCAACAATTTTGAGGGTCTTTTTTTAGTTTATGACATAATCGGACGAGAAACCAGCCTTTAGATTGACAGGTTTATACGAGTTTAGCCGAAGGGAGCGCGATTTTCTCCAAAGTATTAAACCTGAACACAACCTCAGGTGTTTTCGTTAGTAAGGTGAAATATTTATGAGAACGTGTATTAATTTTAGTTATGAAAGGTGTGATTATATTCAAAAACCAAAATAAATCATACACTTTAACGATTTTTTTAGTAGTTTCACAGACGAAATAGTTCGTTTAATCGAAAATAGCGCCTTTTAAAAAACCTACTATAGGCCTAAATTCGTTTATATTTGAACTAACCCCAAATATCATGAAACACTTTAGTAACCTACTTTTTGTGTGTTTTTCTGTTTTTGCAATTGGTCAAACAACCAATTTTAAAACCACACAACCATTCAGCAATCTATATCGGCATGCATTATTTGCTAATGCTGGCAATGAAAGTTTGCAGCTTGAAAATCTTGATAATGCTGCCTTAAAGTTTGAAACACTAACTTCCGAAAACCATAGTGTTGGTTTTACAACGGATTTTTATTGGGTCAAATTCAATATCGAAAACAATCAAAACGAAAAACAAATCTTTTATCTTGAAACAGCGCGACCTATTACTGATCTGGTAGAGCTTTATATTGTTGCTAAAAACGACACAATAATCCACCGAACTGGGGATCAAATTTCTTACAGTCAACGAAAAGTTAAACACCGTTCCTCTATTTTTAAAATCGAGCTAGAACCAAGCACAACGCAGCAGTATTTTATTCATTATAAGAGTGATGGCGAAACTTTAAACTTGCCATTAAATTTATATAGTGAAGACGATTTTTGGCAAATGAATTATAGTCAACAACTGTTTTTAGGGTTATTTTATGGTTTACTTTTTTTAGCTGGAATTATTTATTTGTTTTTCTTCACAAGCTTAAAAGAGAAAACATTTTTATACTATGGTATTTACGTGTTTTCTATTGCATTATTGCAAGGCGCATTAGACGGTTTTATTTTTCAGTATTTCTTCCCAAGTGGCGGATTTATAAACGATAGGGCAGTAATGATTGCAGCTTTGTTATCTAATTTCTTCCTATTAAAGTATTGTGAGTACTTTTTAAAGGTAGACCAAAAAGCTAAATTTTTTCGAAAGGCATATAAGGTTATTTATTGGGTTTTAGGAATTTTGGCTTTAATTGTCATGATGGGAGATCATATACGTTCAATCGCTTATCCTTTGAGTAATATAAACGGATTGATGAGTCTTATATTAATTCTCACCACTTTGGTTTATATGAGATACAAAAAGATAAAGGTAGATAAGTTTTTCTCTGTGGGTATTTTCTTTTTAGTAATTGGTTTACTAGGATTTGTAATGAATAATTTAAGTTTACTACCAAACAATTTTTATGTTCTTAACAGCGCTAAATTCGGTATTGGCTTAGAGGTGATATTTTTATCCCTGTCGATGACTAACTTAATAAGAGATCTAAGGCTAAAGAAAGAAGAGTCTCAAGCTATTGCTTTAAGGAAATCTCAGGAAATAAGCGATTTAAAAAGTTACTTCATGTCTAATATGAGCCATGAATTGCGCACTCCAATTAATGCTATAATGGGAATTGCTGAATCACAATTAATCGAAGAAAATCAAAACGAGAACACGAAAAACTTCGAAATCATAAAACATGCTTCTATAAGTTTACTAAGTAGTATCAATGATATTTTAGACTTTGAAAAAATTGAAAAGAAACAACTAAAACTGCGTCCCGACAATTTTGAGTTACCCTTGGCATTGCGACAAATTAGTGATAATTGGAAGGTTATGGCCGAGAATAAAGGTCTTAAATACCAATATGTTTCTAATTCTCGAAGCCTGCCGCATAAAGTTTATGGCGATTATGAACGATTTATTCAAATTGCAAACAATGTATTGAGCAATGCCGTAAAGTTTACACAAGCTGGAACTATTGAATTTAAAGCTGAAAGCATTATTGAATCTAACAATGTTTGTAAGTTAATTTTAAAGATTAAAGATACTGGTGTCGGAATGACACTCGATAAAAAAGATGGATTATTCGATAGTTTTAGCCAAATGAAACTAGACGACAAAAGAAGTTTTGGCGGTATTGGTCTAGGATTAACCATCGTAAAGCATTTGGTTGAACTTTTTGATGGTTCACTTATCATTGACAGTGAACATGGAAAAGGTACCGAGACAACTATTATTATTCCTTTAAAGGTTGTAGAATTCAACAACCCCGAAAAGGTTACAAACGTATCAAAACAGTTTCAAAACAAAAATGAGGTTAAAATTTTAATAGTTGAAGATAATGTTATGAACCAATTAATCATCAAAAAAATTGTTGGTGCCGTACCTAACTTTGAATGTAAAATCGCGGCTAATGGTAAGGAAGCAATAGGATTGCTGATGGAAGAATCCTTCGATATGGTCTTGATGGATTTACAGATGCCTGTTATGGATGGCTACGAAGCGACTACAATTATAAGAAAAGGGAATTTGGGCAATAACCTTAAGGACATCCCTATAATAGCTGTAACGGCCGACGCAACTGAGAAAGCCAGACAAAAAGTATTCGACTGTGGAATGTCTGATTACATGACAAAACCAGTCAAGAAAGAACTGCTTATTGAAAAGATAACTAAATTAAGCGATGCCAATTTAAAAATTGCCTAAGTTTCTTTTTCTACAAAGTCGACACTCGGATTAAAGATTTCAAGTATTAATTCTTGAAGTGAATTGAAATAATGATCTAAGGTATCTTCGGTTATCATTATATCTTTATTTGCGTAACCACCATTTTTATCCTTTTTGGAAAAATTTAAAACATAATCACCTTGTAAGTTTTTAAATGAAATAATGCCAGCAGTTATCGGAGGCCTAATTTGTTTGTTTTGATGGAGCATGAAAGCGTAAGTTAAAAGCTGAAATGACTTGCTGTATTTTTTGTAATCAGAAGTTAAATCCTCCCAGTTGACGATTTCGACATCGCGTTGTTCAACTTTTCCGCTTTTGTAGTCAATTATTCTTAGTGTATCATCGTAAATATCTATTCTATCTACGATTCCATTAAGAAAAACAGGAAAGTCTAATTCGGGGATGTCTATTTTAACACGCACTTTTTGTTCTAATGCAATAATTTTTATGGTATGATTACTTTTTAAGGTTTCTAGTTCTTTTTTCAAAAAGTTAAATACATAGCGTTTAGCGACTTCAAATATTATGAGATTTTTACCTTTAGTGAAATCACCTAAACGGTAGTAGTATTTAAAATGGCTATAAACAGCATCATCTACCTTTTTAATCATGTTTTTTATGTGTAGCGCTTCAAGTTGCATCCCAACGTATGGTAGGTAAAAATCTTCTAAGGTTTTATGAATTACGTTGCCAAGCGTGTTAGCCGCCACCGTTTCTTCAACCTCTTCAGTTTCTTTAATATTTAAAACTTTTGAATAATAAAAGTCAATCGGATTTCGAATATAATTGGTCAATGACGAAGGCGAAAATCCTTTTTCCGCTAATAATTTTAAATCAGTTATCAAACTGGCCGATTTTTTAACTCTTTTAAGTTCACGAACATCAAGGTCCGTTTTAGGAATGGACACTAGATTTTCAATATTGTGTATATTTTCTATTTGAAGTTGCTTAATAAACCTACTCGGCTCGCCGCCTATAAGTACATCGGCTTCAGTGTTATAAAGTATATAAACTTTTTTAGCGCGCTGTAGTAATCGGTAGAAGTGATAGGCATAAATCGCATCTTTTTCCTTGTAGGTTGGTAATCCATTTTCAATTTTAACATCAAAGGGAATAAATGAGTTATGCTGCTTCCCGGCTGGTAATATACCTTCATTTACCCCAGAAATAATGACATTTTCAAAGTCTAATAGTCTTGATTCTAACACGCCCATAATTTGTAAACCCCGAAGAGGTTCGCCACGGAAATCGATGGTCTCACTTTTTAATAGTTCTTTATACAAACCAAAAAGCGTTTGTATGTTAGTTACATAGTCGTTCTTACTAATAAGTTTTTTGAGTTCGTTAAATAAGGTGTAAAACTTATAAGCATTAGATATATCTAAGAGGTGTTGATTTCTATTGGTACTTAAACTGTTTTTAAGTTCAATGATGAGTTGAATACAATTATTAAGCGCTGTACTAGCTTTATCTTCCCATGACGAAAATAAGTTATTTACGAGTCTTTGGCTCTCGATCAAACCATTCTTTAAATGTTCAAAATCAATAAAAGTAATGTTATTTGTATTGATTTCTTGAATGTAAAGGTTCTTCTCTATCATGGCACTTTTTGAATAAAGTGATATAATTGCGGTATGGTTTAATAGCGCAATAATTTCCTTGTAATAGTATTTTTTTGATTTGGTTTGATGCAAGTTGAATAGAAGTTCAAAAAATGAACTTATGCTCACACTTTTTAGAGGCAAGCCCATTGTTATATTAATGTGCTCAATATTAGCGGGAATGGAATTAAGAATAGGCGTTAACTGATTTTCATCGCCTAGTACAACGGCAGTATTACTTAAATCACCATTATTAATTTTAAATTCATCTTTTAGAATGGCTCCAATTTGTTTTATTTGTCCAACATTTTTAATGGCACCAATAATTTTTATGTTCTTCTTCTTGGTATAATGGTCAGAAATCCAATTAAATGAATTTGATTTATAAAAGGGCCATTTTTGATGATATTCTCGCAAAAATAAACCCACATCATGAAGCGTATTGTTAAAAAAATACGCATCGACGTCCCAGAATATTTCAGCCCGATTTTGGATAGCAAGCTCTTGAAACACCACTTCCTCAGCCTTATTTAAGGCGTTAAAACCAACAAATATATGTGTCTTGTTGTTCGACGCTAAATAGCCTTCCAAATTGTTTATGGCTTCTCTGTATTGCAATCCTTGGTGGCCTTTGTTGTCTCTCAGTAATCTAGAATTGAAATTATTGTAATATGTAATTAATCGTTTCCAAAAGGATAGGTATTTGGTTGTGTTTTCAGTTTGATTGTGGTCTAATGACCAATGATCAATATCTTTTATAGCACTCAAATAGTCAAAAATGTGAGATGGCTCAATTAAATATCTATCAATCTCGATGAAATCATTGATAAGAAGTTGTGCCCAAGATGAAAACATATCAAATGATTCAATTTGGTCCTTGGGAGTTAACTTTAAATAAACCTCATAAAAAATGAATAGTGCTTCGATGTTATCTACAGTGTGAAGTTGTGAAAGTTCGCCAAAAAATGCTTCTGAAGATAGAATGTCAGGTGCAAAAAAAGTTTTATTGAGTTGAAGAGACAGTTCCTTTTTAAGAAAAAGGCCAGCGCGTTTGTTGGGTAGAATAAAAATTATGTCGTTGAAATCAACATCTTTTTTAATAAGGTGAGCTACAACTTCTGCAATGAATGTCTTCATTGTATAAAAATAAAAAACGCTCCGACAATCGGAGCGTTTTTTTCTTTATTATTTACTAATAATATTTATTCTTATTAGTTCGTCAAATTAATTTCAACACGTCTGTTAACCGCTCTTCCATCTTTTGTTTTATTTGAAGCTATTGGCTTATCTTCACCAAATCCTTCTGAGCTCAATCTGCTTGAGCCAACACCATTCTCAATTAAATATTTCATAACTGAAGCAGCTCTTTCTTTTGATAATTTAAGATTATTGGCATTACTACCAACACTGTCAGTATGACCTTCTACTCTAAATTTAGCAGTTGGATATTCGTTAAGAATAGCTATAATATCTTTAAGTACTTTTTCAGATTCAGGTTGAATAGAGGATTTACCAGTGTCAAAAAGAATTGTTTTAGCGTACTCATTAAGTGTTTTCTTAACATCTTCAGTCACCTCTGGGCAACCATTGTTAGAAGCAGGGCCAGCAACATCTGGGCATTGGTCGTCTTTATCAAGAACACCATCCCCGTCTCTATCTGGCCAAGGACATCCATTATTTTCTTTTGGACCAGCTTCGTTTGGACAGTCGTCATCACCGTCAGCAATGCCGTCGCCGTCAGCATCTGGACAACCATTTAAAGATTTTAATCCAGCAACAGTAGGACATTTATCATCTTTATCTGGAACACCATCACCGTCAGTATCTGGACAACCGTTAAATTCAGCTAGACCAGCTTCGTAAGGACAATCGTCTTCAGCATCTGGAATTCCATCACCATCTGAATCTGGACAACCATTAAACTGAACTAAACCAGGAACTTCTGGACAAGCATCTTCGTGATCGTAGATACCGTCACCATCTGTGTCTTTTCCTCCGAATTTGATAATAATTCCTGCTGTATGTTGAAAATGATTTAACAAATAATCTTCGAATGCATGTTTGTAAGTAGATTGAACATTCACACCGAAATTATCATTAAACCAGTATTTAATTCCAAGTCCACCATTCAAGGTGCCAGCACCAATTTCATCAACCCAAGTGTAACCACCACCTACGCCTAAATATGGATCTACCTTTGACCATTTTAAGGCCTCACCAAAACTGTATGAAACTAAACCATCAACAGCGAAGTATGTTAAATTATCTACTCTGTTAACTGATTCAAAACCATTCATGTCAACATTTGATCCAATTCGTGTAATTGTGTTCAACGAACCTCCAGCGGTGAAACTAAACCCATCACCTAAATAACGACCAACTGTTATAACGGTTGGCGCAGGTAAAATATTCCAATGGTCGTTGGCATTGAAGTATTCGTCAAAAAAGGCTCCTTGAGGAGCTGATTCACCGACAGGGTAAAAATCAACAGCGTTTGTTCCAATTCCGAAAGCCCATGGGTTGTTTTTATCCTGAGCATTAGCTATGCTGAAGCTCAATAAAAATAACATAGCGAACAATAATTTGCTAAGATGTTTCATATTCAAATAATTTAATTTTTAAGTGTTAATTGTAAGCAAAAGTAAGATGTTAAAATATATTAACAAAGACAAATATATAAAAATATTGAATAAACACTACAAAATAAGGAGTTTGTAGTGTTTTTATATAATTTCTAGTGCCTTTCCTACCTTAATAAACGCACTTATTGCCTTGTCTAAGTGGTCTTTTGTGTGTGCGGCAGAAAGTTGAACACGTATTCTAGCTTTGTCCTTTGGAACTACAGGAAAAAAGAATCCTATGACATAAACACCTTCATTAAGTAACATATTGGCCATGGTTTGTGAAAGTTTAGCATCGTAAAGCATCACGGGAACAATAGCCGAATCGCCATCGATAATGTCGAAACCGGCAGACTTTAATCCTTTTTTGAAATAATTTGTGTTCCACTCTAATTGGTCTCTTAAATCAGTATTTTCAGCAAGCATTTCGAACACTTTAATTGAAGCTCCAACAATTGCCGGTGCCAGTGAATTTGAAAACAAATATGGTCTTGAACGTTGACGTAAAATTTCAATAATTTCTTTTTTAGCCGTTGTGTAGCCACCCATTGCACCACCCATAGCTTTACCTAATGTACCAGTAATAATATCTACCCTATCCATGACCCCTTTTTCCTCAAGCGTACCACGACCGGTTTTGCCTATAAATCCAGTTGCATGACATTCGTCAATCATTACTAAAGCATCATACTTATCGGCTAAATCGCATATTTTGTCTAAGGGCGCTACCAAGCCATCCATAGAAAACACACCGTCGGTAACTATTAATTTAAACCTTGCGTTGCTAGCGTTGGCAGCAATTAGTTGTGCTTCCAAATCCGCCATATCGCTATTTTTATAACGAAATCTGGCAGCTTTACACAACCTTACACCATCAATAATCGAGGCGTGATTTAAAGAGTCAGAAATTATTGCATCTTCTGGACCTAAAAGCGGTTCAAAAACACCACCGTTGGCATCAAAGGCCGCTGCATATAAAATAGTGTCTTCTGTTCCGTAAAATTCGGCTATTTTTTGTTCCAAAGTTTTATGAATGTCTTGTGTACCACAGATAAATCTCACAGATGACATCCCAAAACCATGGGTGTCCATAACATCTTTTGCGGCTTGAATAACTTCAGGATGAGAAGATAAACCAAGGTAATTATTTGAACAAAAATTCAGAACTGTTTGTCCTGTGCTTAAAGTTATTTCAGCACCTTGTGCCGAAGTAATAATGCGTTCTTGTTTGTATAAACCGTCATTTTTTATGGTTTTTAATTCGTCTTGTAAATGCTGTTGTAGGCTTCCGTACATATGAATTTATTAAATTATTTTAGGGATTTAAAATAGACGACAAAGATAATAATACTATATAAAACCTTTACAAGGCTTAGTGCTTAATTTTAAATTAAAACTCAATTATTTCAACTTCCTCGTTCACATAAATTAGTAGTTTTGATGTAATTTCTATTCCAATATCTTTTAATGCCAAGCTATAATCATCTAATTGATTTTTATGCCTATCGCTTTTAATTCCAGTTTTGTAATCTATAAGAACGGCTTCGTTATTTGGTAAAATTACAATTCTGTCTGGTCTTAGTATTTTAGCATCGGCCGTAATTATTTCCTTTTCGTTGAATATGATGTTATTAACATGAAAATAGCGATGTAACTGTTGGTGAAAAACTATAGAATCTATGGTTTGTTTTAAAACTTCAATTTGACTGGATTCGATTGAACCAGAGTTTTCAAATGCTTCTAAAACCGTATCAATATCTTCTGAGGTTATAATATTCGACATTAATTCGTGAATTAGGTTTCCCTTTTCAATCGCATTTTTAATTGTGGTATCCCACAAAAATGAAGCATTATCAACGATACTTAGATTAAGTTCGTTTCGGCTAGTACTTATGAATTCCGGTTGTAGATTGGTGGTTGTAGATTTCTTCTGATTTTTCGGACTGGGATGTGTTCCGAATGAATAGCTTAATTTACTGTCTTGCCATAAACCTTCAGATTCCAAATAACCCATAAAATAACCGGCATAATTGGCAGTGCCTTTACTTAATTTTGAAATGATATATAATTTCCCAACAGCACGAGTTAATGCTACATAAAGAACATTAAGGCCATCTAAAGCCTGTTGATCTCGATGCTGATTGTATAAAACTTCACCAATGTCACCAAAGTCTTTTAATTCTGAATTTAAGTTCAGATAAGCAAAGTTAAAACCATTAAATTCTTCAGGGTTTATCGGAAACCAAACTTTTTCGCCCATGGTTTTATGAACATCGTTGTCGGCAAATGGATAAATCACAATTTCAAATTCTAAACCCTTAGCTTTATGAACGGTCATGACCTTAACAGCCTCTTGACCTTCGGGTGAAGCGATGGATAATTTGTCTTTTTTAGCTTCAAAATATTCTAAAAATTTCGACATATGAGCATTTTGCTTCTGCGAAAAAGTTAAAATTTCATCTAACAGAAACTGCAAATAAGCATTAGAACCTTTTATTAATGTGAATGTTTTAATCAATAGCTCAACTAATTCGTAAAGTGGAAGATGTATAAAATCGGCACTGTTAATCTGAAAACCGAAGTCACTTAACCCTTTCATAAATGCTTCCTGTGATTTTGATAGAAATAATTTATAAAAAGGATGTGGATCATCTATTTTTAAAGTATTTCCAAGATATTCTAAAACCTCAATTTTAGCTTCATGATTATCTGGATTAGTTATATAGGTTATGAAGTTAATCACGAAGCAAACTTCATGAGAGTTTTTTAATAATAAGCTTTCTGATGACACCACGGGAATGCCTTGCAGGTTTAAATATTCCGAAACCATAACGGCTTCTTTATTTTTTCTAACCAAAACACAAATGTCCGACAAGCGGTGTTTTCTTTCAATACAATCTTGAATTTTCACGTAGGTGTGTTGGACATACAATTCATTTACATCTTCATCATTATTAGAATCTATGAATGAAATTTCTACATAACCATCATTATCCGAATGACTTTTTTGATACGAATTCTTGAATAGTTTTGCATATACTGGATCGGCCAAAGCATTTACAGAAAGACCTTTAAAAAATGAGTTATTAAAATCAACTACGGTTTTATGACTTCTATAATTTACAGGAAGTTGCTCAACATTAGCAGCCAATTGAAATGGACTGACGCTTTTGTTATACAAGTCAATAAACTGTTCTGCCTTGCTGCCGCGCCAACGATAAATAGCTTGTTTTGCGTCACCGACCAAAAGAAGCGATCCCTTTTCTCCTGTTTTTTCTTGCGATAATGCATTGTCTATTAATGGAGTTAAGTTTTCCCATTGCAAAACCGAGGTGTCTTGAAATTCGTCAATACAATAATGTAGAAATTTCTCACCTAAACGTTCGTAGATATAAGGTGTTGGTTGGTTTTTTACTTCTTTGTGAATGACGCCGTTAAATTCAGAAATCAGCATTTTATTTTGAACTTCTTTTAAGCTATTAAGTTCGTTATTAATAGCATTTAGAACCGATAGTGGCGTAATATTTTTGTAAATGGCATTTAAAAATTTATAAACTATTATTTTTTCTTTGGAATCGTTAAATAATTGTACAATTGCAGGTTGAAGGCTGTCAAGAACAGACTTAATATTGTTATCTGTTTTT
This sequence comes from Paucihalobacter sp., assembly GCF_036825875.1. Classification (NCBI taxonomy): domain Bacteria; kingdom Pseudomonadati; phylum Bacteroidota; class Flavobacteriia; order Flavobacteriales; family Flavobacteriaceae; genus Paucihalobacter; species Paucihalobacter sp. The sequence continues at coordinate 10,677 of NZ_DAISXK010000007.1, forward strand.
TGTGGATACAAGGAATCGGTTGCAATTTTGGCCTGCCATTGAGTGTCAAAGCTAGCAGGAAAGTCACTTTTCGATATTTTTTCAAAGTATTTCGGAATACTGCTTCTTGTAAAACTATTAGTGGGAATATTGTTGTTTTCAATGAAAGCAAAAAAGGAATCGGCAATAGCCACAATCGATTTTTCTAAGGATTTTTTTTGTTGAATAAGTTGTGTTTTTAGATTGCTAAAATCTAAGAGCGTTTTGTCCGCAATATGCTCAATATATGGAATGTCGTTTTCCGTTGTGAGTAACTCTGCAATGCGATAAAAGTCTAGAGAAACGTCGTAGCTTTTGTCTTCATCAGCTTTTTCAAGCGCAAAATTCACCAATGTTTTTGTTAGCAAATCGTTATCGCCAGCTTTTGCAATAAGACTATCAACAGCTTCAATAAGCATGGATTTTTGATCTAATTCAACTTCAAAATTCACCGACAATTTTAAATCATGTGCAAAGGTCCTTATAATTCTATGGTTAAACTTATCTATGGTTGATACTTCAAAAGCTGCATAGTTATGTATTATTTGTTGCAACAGTAATTTTGATTTTGTGTGAAGTGACTCTATGGACATATTGAGTTCCTCGCACAATACAGCACTCATATCATTAGGTGTTTTTAATATTTCTGAATCTCCAAACTCTATAAGATGTTTAAAAATTCGTTCTTTCATTTCACCAACCGCCTTATTAGTGAAGGTAAGGGCCAAAATATGTTTAAAAGGAAGCGGTTTTTGAGACAGAAATAATAATTTTAAATAGTGCTTAACCAAAGTGAAGGTTTTGCCACTTCCAGCAGAAGCATTATATATATAAAACCTAGACTTTTGATCCATCTATTTTTTTGCTACAATATAAAAACAATCAATGATTTGATAACTATTTATTATTTTTAATTGCCATTGGTATTAAGTAAATTTGTAACTTATCAAATATTAATTTAAAACAAATATATTATGTCATTTGAATTACCAAAATTAAAATATGCATACGACGCATTAGAACCACATATCGATGCCCGTACTATGGAAATACACCATTCTAAGCATCACGCAGGTTATGCCAATAATTTGAATAATGCTATTTCTGGAACCAATCTTGAAGGAAAATCTATTGAAGATATTCTAACCAATTTAGATATGTCAAACAGTGCTGTTAGAAATAATGGCGGCGGATTTTACAATCATTCCCTATTCTGGGAAATTATGAATCCTGAAGGAAAAGGCAGATTGTCTGGCGAACTTAAAGATGGAATTGAAGCTGCTTTCGGCTTATTTGATGATTTTAAAAGTAAATTTTCAAAAGCAGCAGCTACTCAATTTGGTTCAGGTTGGGCTTGGTTATGCGTGCACAAAGGCGGAAAAGTTGAGGTGTGTTCATCACCAAATCAAGATAACCCATTAATGCCCGGCGTTGGTTGTGGCGGAACTCCTATTCTTGGATTAGATGTATGGGAACATGCATACTACTTAAATTATCAAAACAGAAGACCAGATTACATTGAAGCATTTTTTAATGTAATTAATTGGAATGAAGTTGAAAGACGCTACGCTGCAGCTAAATAGTTGAAGTGTAATTTAAAAAATTTTAAGAGCGGACTTTATTGGTTCGCTTTTTTTATGCTGTAATGTATTGTAAATAATATGTTTTATTGGTTTTGTGCAGAGCTTCCCTCTTTCGCCGGAATTATATAATGACATAACTGCTTTCGCAGGTATTTAAATGAAAAAAGGTGAACGGATGTTCACCTTTTTTGCCCCAAATCTACCATAAACTTAACCTACTTATGTTATGGTGAGTCAAATATAGGTGGATGATTTTTTAATACTTAAAAATTTTGGATGAACTGCTTAGAAATTAGTCCAAAAGGGAAATATGTTAAAAAAATAAGTTAATCGGTAGATTATCAAGAGAATTATTTAGAGTCATCTTCTAAGGGTGGTAAATAAAAAAAGGTGAACGAGTGTTCACCTTTTTTTGCCCCAAATCTACCATGAACTTAACCTACTTATGTTATGGTGATGCTAAAATAATTTTAATTTAAGAAGAAGTATTAAATATTAGACGAAATGCATTTTTTTAAGTTAAAAGACACATTTTTTCGGATAAAGTACGCAATTTAAGTATTTTAGCTAGTAAGCTCGTTCTTTATTTCCTTCGTAAAAATTAATAAATGCTTTGTTTACTACTCGATTTCCGCCTACTGTAGGGTAATTACCTGTAAAATACCAATCGCCTAAGTTGTTTGGACAAGCTAAATGTAAATTTTCAACCGATTGAAATATTGTTTTCACTTCTGCTTTTATATCGTCATCGCAAATAAGTTCTGAGATTTTATCAGAAATTTCTTCGTCAGAAAATTCACTGTATAAATCTTTTACGAAGTTTTTGACGACGCTATCTTCTAGTTCGGTTTGAGCCTTACACTTGTGATATATTTCGTCTATAAGATGGTATTTGTCGTTTTCTTTAAGAAGTTCAAGCATGGCTCTAAAAGCAATTAAGCCTTCAAGATTGGCCATATCAATGCCATAACAATCAGGATATCTAATTTGCGGGGCAGACGAAACCACTACAATTTTTTTGGGATGCAGCCTGTCTAGCATTTTAATGATACTTTTTTTAAGCGTAGTACCTCTTACAATACTATCATCAATAATAACCAAATTGTCGGTTGGTTTGATAACGCCGTAAGTAACATCATATACGTGGGCAACCAAATCGTCACGACTGCTATCTTCCGTTATAAAGGTGCGCAGTTTGGCATCCTTGATGGCAATTTTTTCAATACGAGGCCTTTCGCTCAAAATTGAAGTTACTTTTTCTTCCGAAAGCGCTCGTTTTCCTTTAAGGATTGCTTTTGTTTTTTGGGCATTCAGAAAATCTTCAACCGATTCTATCATACCATAAAAAGATGTTTCAGCCGTATTCGGTATATAAGAAAACACAGTGTTTTTTGTGTCGTCATTAATGGCTTCAAGCACTTTTGGCATTAAAAGGCTTCCTAGTTTTTTACGTTCTTGATAAATTTCAGCATCACTTCCACGGGAAAAATAGATGCGTTCAAACGAACAAGCTTTGCGCTCTAATGGTTTGAGGACTTGATGAATTTTTGTCTTACCCGATTTTTTGGTAATTATTGCATGACCAGAAGGTAATTCGTGCACATCTTCAAAAGGCACATTAAATACGGTTTGAATAACTGGACGCTCAGAAGCTACCACAACAATTTCATCATCTTGATAATAAAATGCAGGTCTAATTCCGGCGGGATCTCGAAGCACAAAAGAATCACCATGACCAATTAAACCAGCCATGGCATAGCCGCCATCCCAGTTTTTAGAAGACCTTTTTAGAATTTTTGCGATATTCAGTCTCTTGGCAATCAGTGGCGAACATTCGTTTTTACTGTAACCTTCATTTTTGAGGTCTTTATAAATTTTAGCAACGGCATCATCTAAAAAATGCCCTATTTTTTCCATAATTGTAATGGTATCTGCCTTTTCTTTGGGATGCTGACCTAAATCCACTAGATTATTGAACAACTCAGTTACATTAGTCATATTAAAATTGCCAGCCACAATTAAATTACGATGCATCCAATTGTTTTGTCTTATAAAAGGATGCACGCTTTCCACGCTATTTTTACCAAAAGTACCATAACGCACATGTCCCAAAAGCACTTCGCCCACGTAAGGTATATAGCGTTTTTGGGCTGTTACATCATCCAAATACTCAGGATGATTTAGAAATTCTTGACTAATGCGCTGGTTAATTTGTGAAAACACATCTTGAATGGGTTGTTGCGCCACAGACCGTACGCGACTTATGTAACGTTCGCCAGGTCTTGTATTTAATTTAATGCTTGCAAAACCAGCGCCATCTTGACCACGATTGTGCTGCTTTTCCATCATTAAATACATTTTGTTTACACCATAAAATGCACTACCGTATTTTTGTTTGTAGAATTCTAAAGGTTTTAAAAGTCTTATAAGAGCAATGCCACATTCGTGTTTTAATTCGTCACTCATGATGTGAATAAATAATTGTTAGGTTTCGCAAAATCATTATCAATAAAAAACGCGCTTTAAAATGAGCGCGCATGTGTTTATGTTAATGCAATGTCAAATTGCGTTAAGTTTTTGAATTGCTTTAATCGTTTATAAATTTCATCTTGAGAAAGATGAATCATTCGCTCTGTGCCAAATTTTTCCACACAAAAAGATGCGAGTGTGGATCCATAGATAATGGCATTTTTCATGTTCTCAAATGAAATATCATCAGTATTGGCTAAATAACCGATAAAACCACCGGCAAAAGTATCGCCCGCGCCCGTTGGATCAAAAACTTCCTCTAATGGTAATGCTGGTGCGAAAAACACATGTCCCTTATGAAACAATAAAGCACCGTGTTCTCCTTTTTTAATGACCACGTATTTCGGCCCCATTTCGTGAATTTTTCTCGCTGCTACCACTAACGAATATTCTCCACTTAGTTGTCTCGCCTCTTCGTCGTTGATGGTGATGACATCTACTTTAGAAATCACTTTTTTTAAATCTTCTAAAGCGCAATCCATCCAAAAGTTCATAGTATCTAAAACTACTAATTTCGGTTTTTGTTGCATTTGCTCCAACACACTTAATTGCACCAATGGGTGTAAGTTGCCTAAAATCACGAATTCAGCATTCTTGAAACTATCAGGAACCACAGGATTAAAATCGGCCAAGACATTTAATTCGGTGGCAAGAGTGTCACGGGAATTCATATCATTGTGGTATTTACCACTCCAGAAAAAGGTTTTTCCCTCTTTAACAATTTCAAGACCGTCAATATTGATGTTTCTGCTCGAAAGTAAGTCTAAATATTCTTGTGGAAAATCGCCTCCAACCACTGATACAGCGGCTACGTCAATATTAAATTGAGAAGCGGCTAATCCTATAAAAGTAGCAGCGCCACCAAGTATTTTATCTGTTTTCCCGAAAGGGGTTTCAATGGCGTCGAATGCAACCGTGCCAACAATTACTAGTTTACTCAAAGTCTTTTAAATTTGTTGCAAAATTACATAAAAAATACGCCTTAAAAAAGTGAATAATTTTTGAAGTTAGGTCGCTGCTATTTCCTCCCAAAATCCGCTGGAATTTCTCCCCAAGCTTTAGTTTCCCATTTGGCAATAGAGTTATTGTAAGTGTTCGTTTTTAACCAATTTACTGCACGTTCAATCAAATCAAAAAGTTTTTCGTTTTTAGGATTGCGTTCTAACTTGGTGTTACAGGTCTTCTTTTTTACCCAACTAATAGCGGTCCTAGAATCGGTGTAAATAATGCGATCACTATTATGCTGTTTTAAATAGGCCAAGCCATGCACAATAGCTAAAAATTCTCCTATGTTGTTGGTGCCTTCTTCAAAAGGTCCTTGAATAAATAGCTGTTTCTTGGTTTTTGTATCCACACCGCGATATTCCATCACGCCTGGATTACCGCTTGAAGCAGCATCTACCGAAATAGAATTAAAATTTGGTTGCCCAATTCTGTCAAGTTGCAATTGGTTTAACCCGCTTTTAAATGCACCTTTTTTAGAAATGAAATCGTAGTAATTTCCTTTAAGCGCTTGTTTGGCAGTCTCAAACGCATCGAATGATTTATACTGTGCACCTTCAAAATTTTTAATTTGTGCCTTGCAATCATCCCAGGTTTCGAATACCCCAGTGTGATGACCCTTCCAAACGGTGTAATATTTTTTCTTTTTTTTGGACACGAATTGGCTAAATTTATGATGATTAATTTTTAGTTAGAGGCACATTTATGTTTCAAATATCAATTATAACTAGCTTTTATGAAATTCTGAATTTGAAACCACAGAATCTAATAATTGCTCCACCACCTTTGGGAAATGTAGCATTTCTAATTTGTGAATTTTAGCGGCAACATCTTCAGGTGTGTCGCTTGAATTCACAGCGCACTTCGCTTGAAAAATAATAGCACCTTCATCGTAATGTTCGTTTACGTAATGAGTCGTGATACCCGTTTCAGTTTCTTTATTTGCAACCACAGCTTGATGAACATGCATGCCATACATGCCTTTGCCGCCATATTTTGGCAAAAGCGCGGGATGTATATTTATAATTTTATTTGGAAAAAACGCAATTAAATTATCTGGAAATTTCCATAAAAATCCAGCCAACACAATAAGATCTGGGTTAAGGGAGATTAATAAACTTTCAACGTGAGTAGTATCGTAAAAACTTGTTCTATTAAACGATAACCCACTCACATTTAAATTTTTACATCTATCTAGAACTTTGGCATGTGGATTATTAGTTAGCACTGCAACAACACGTATATTTTGGGTGTTTTTGAAATATGTAATTAAATTTTCAGCATTAGAACCAGAACCAGATGCAAAAATTACAATTTGTTTCATGAGCACTTAAGAAATTATGAATTTGTTAAACAAAAAAAAGAATAATTATTAACAAATAGAGGGTAATTTGTAAATACTTAAATTTAATTTGATTAAATTACACTTACATTTTTAAAGCAAAAGTGATTAATACAAATAAGTTTTTTATTTTTGCGCTCTAATTAAACCTTAAAAAAATTAAAAGTTATGTCAGACATTGCATCAAGAGTAAAAGCGATTATCGTAGACAAATTAGGCGTTGACGAAAACGAAGTAGTAACAGAAGCTAGTTTCACCAACGACTTAGGTGCGGATTCATTGGACACTGTAGAGCTAATAATGGAATTTGAAAAAGAATTTGATATCCAAATCCCAGACGATCAGGCCGAAAATATCGCAACAGTAGGTCAGGCTATCTCCTATATAGAAGCAGCAAAATAAGAATTATTTCATGGAATTAAGGCGAGTTGTAGTAACAGGATTAGGCGCTTTAACACCCATTGGCAATACAATTCCTGAATACTGGGAAGCGCTCGTCAGTGGAAAAAGTGGCGCAGCTCCTATCACCTATTTTGATACTGAAAAGTTCAAAACCAAATTCGCTTGTGAACTTAAAAATTTCGAAGCTACCGATTTTCTAGACAGAAAAGAGGCTCGAAAAATGGATAGGTTTACGCAGTATGCTATGGTAGCTTCAGACGAAGCAATCGCAGATTCTAAACTTGATCTAGAGTTCATAAACAAATTGCGCGTTGGCGTTATTTGGGGTGCAGGTATTGGCGGACTTGAAACTTTTCAAGATGAGGTTTTAAACTTTGCAGCTGGTGACGGCACTCCAAGATTTAACCCTTTTTTCATTCCAAAAATGATAGCGGATATTGCGCCAGGAAACATTTCCATCAAACATGGCTTTATGGGTCCAAATTACACCACTGTTTCTGCTTGCGCATCTTCTGCAAATGCTATGATTGATGCTCTCAACTATATACGTTTAGGACATTGTGACGTAATAGTCACTGGAGGTAGTGAAGCGGCAGTAACCATTGCTGGTATGGGCGGTTTTAACGCTATGCATGCGTTATCCACTAGAAATGAATCTCCAGAAACAGCATCGAGACCATTTGACGCCACAAGAGATGGTTTTGTTTTGGGAGAAGGCGCTGGTGCTATAATTTTGGAGGACTATGAACACGCCAAAGCTAGAGGTGCTAAAATTTATGCGGAAGTGCTTGGTGGCGGAATGTCCTCAGACGCTTATCATATGACAGCACCCCATCCAGAAGGAATTGGTGTAATTGCTGTAATGCGCAATTGCTTAGAAAATGCAAACTTAAAGCCCGAAGATGTAGATCATATTAATACACACGGAACTTCAACGCCTTTAGGCGATGTAGCCGAATTAAAAGCTATTAAACAAGTTTTTGGTAGCCATGCAAAAAATATTAATATAAATTCTACCAAGTCCATGACTGGGCATTTACTTGGTGCGGCAGGTGCTATCGAAGCGATTGCCTCTATATTGGCAATGGAATACGGCATCGTACCACCAACCATAAATCATGAGGTGGTTGATGAAAATATCGATTCTGAACTCAACCTTACTTTAAACAAAGCTCAAAAGCGAGATGTTAAAGTTGCAATGAGCAATACTTTTGGCTTCGGAGGTCATAACGCTTGTGTACTTTTCAAAAAATTAGACTAAATTATTGAATGAACTTCATTCGTAACATATTAAATTCCCGTTCCAAAGGCAACGGGAATTTTTTTTTACAACTCGAAAAAGTTATAGGATTTAAAATCAATGATAAAACCTTATACGTAAAAGCGTTTACGCACCGCTCCATGAATTTAAAGGATGAAAAGGGCAATGCGATAAATTATGAGCGTTTAGAATTTGTTGGAGATGCCATGCTCGGTGCCGTTATTGCCTCGTATCTCTTTAGCGAAGCACCACAAGGAGATGAAGGCTATCTCACCAAAATGAGGTCAAAAATTGTGAGTCGCGAACATTTAAACGAGCTAGGCAAGGAGCTAAATCTTATTGACTTTGTTGAAAGTAAAATACCAAAATCAAATTTTGGAAATAACATTCACGGCAATTTGTTTGAATCGCTGGTCGGAGCTATTTTTTTAGACCGCGGTTATCGGTATTGCGAAAGATTTGTTTATGATAAGGTTATAAATCCACATGTAGATATTGAAACCTTAGAAGGTCGCGTTATTAGTTACAAAAGCTTACTTATTGAATGGTGCCAAAAGGAAAAGAAGACTTTTGATTACGATGTGTACGAAGATACAGGCAACGACAATCTAAAACACTTTTCAGTTAAACTATCCGTTAACGGTAAAGTAGTGACCAAAGCTAGAGCAACTTCAAAAAAGAAAGCAGAAGAAAAGGCTTCCAAAAGAGCGTTTTTCGTATTTCAAAATCAAATGTCGCGTGCATAACGTTTTGTCGTCATTAGCACTTTGACTATAACGTTTTCGTAGAAAAAGCTTGTTAACAATTCGATATATTTACATTAGTATAACCCTATTATACTATCTTTACGATGCTTAATGATGATATTATGGCATTGCACAAACTCATTGTTGATGACTTTTACGACACAGACTTCTCACTTATAGCGATTCATTGTCAAGTTGAGGATTATAGAATATCCTATTTACTTAACAAACATCTTGACATTAATTTAAAGCGAAAAGAAAAGGATCTTGACTTTAACTATTTTATGGCTTCATATCCAATTTTTGAATATGATTGCAAAGAGAGTTGCATCAAATGGCATTTAATCAGTAATGTATGTGTAACAGAAGTTGAAGGTTTACAAAGTTCAGGTTCGTTATTTGAACTTGAGCAAAAAACTATAAAAACACATTATTTAGTACCAGAAAAAAAGAAAGTCAATTATTTTTTAAAAATTGAAAATGACAATCAAGATTTTAATGAGCAATTAATCATTCAAGATTTACTAAAAATACCACAAGTTATAGCTTCTTATTCAGTGAATGCCGACGAACTTAAATCAAAAAACCACCTAATTTTTTAATTAATGTTACAACAGAAAAAAACCAAAATAGTTGCCACGCTAGGACCTGCAACCAGCACAAAAGAAGTACTTAAAGCAATGTTAGATGCAGGAACCAATGTTTTTAGAATTAATTTTTCGCATGCCGATTACAGCGATGTTCTTGAGAGAATAACGATGATTAGAGAACTCAATGATGAGTTTGGTTATAATGCCGCGATTTTAGCCGATTTACAAGGCCCAAAATTACGTGTCGGCGTTATGAAGGAAGATGTAGTTGTGAATGAAGGCGATGAAATTATATTCGCTACAGGCGAACGATTTGAAGGCACTAAAGACCGAGTTTACATGACCTACGCCACGTTCCCTCAGGATTGCAAACCAGGTGAGCGCGTATTACTAGATGATGGTAAACTAATTTTTGAAGTAGTGTCATCAGATAATAAAACGGAAGTTCTAGCTAGAGTAATTCAAGGTGGTCCTTTAAAATCCAAAAAAGGAGTTAACCTTCCTAATACCAATATATCACAGCCAGCTTTAACCGAAAAGGATGTTGAAGATGCGCTGTTCGCCATAAAACATAAAGTTGACTGGATTGCACTTTCTTTTGTGCGTCATGCGGAAGATTTAATGCAACTGGAAGAATTGATTAGAAATAACAGCGAATATAAAATTCCCATCATTGCAAAAATTGAAAAGCCAGAAGCAGTTGCTAATATCGATAAAATTGTGGCTTACTGCGACGGCTTGATGGTAGCTCGTGGTGATTTAGGTGTTGAAGTGCCTGCAGAAGAAGTGCCACTAATTCAGAAGCAATTAGTTTTGAGAGCCAAGCGCGCAAGAATACCTGTCATTATTGCGACCCAAATGATGGAAACTATGATAAGTAGTTTAACCCCAACCAGAGCAGAAGTAAATGACGTTGCCAACTCCGTTATGGATGGTGCCGATGCCGTGATGCTTTCTGGGGAAACTTCAGTAGGAAGTTATCCTGTGCAGGTCATTAAACAAATGGCAAATATTATAAGAAGTGTTGAAGATTCTACCTTAATTCAGGTACCTCAATCACCACCACACATAAGAACGAAGCGTTATATTACAAAATCCATCTGTTACCACGCTGCTAATATGGCAAACGAAATCAAGGCAAAAGCCATTTCAACATTGACCAATAGTGGTTATACGGCTTTTCAAATTTCGGCTTGGCGCCCTACAGCACATATCTTAGTATTTACGTCAAATAAGCGTATTCTAACACAGTTAAGTTTACTTTGGGGTGTTCACGCCTTTTATTATGATAAGTTCGTTAGCACCGATGAAACTATTGAAGATGTAAATGCAATTGCTTGTAAAAAAGGTTATCTTGAAGTTGGAGATATGCTAATAAGTCTTGCCGCTATGCCAATTCAAGATAAAGGAATGGTAAATACTTTGCGCGTTAGTGAAATTACTAGTTGTAGTTTTTAGAAGTATTAAAATTCTAGACTTAGTTGCGCGCTAACAGTTTCATCAGTTGGGTTGCTTGTAATTAGTGTATTGAGATTAGATACAGAAATACCCAGTAACCGTACCGAATTATTGATGTCATCGGCAAGTAATAAGTCCTCAACTATTGAAAAGATATGGGAGGCACTATTGATAAATTCAGTTGTGGTTTTACTTCTGGTTTGAACTGTAAAATCGCTGTATTTTATTTTAAGGGTGATGGTTCTACCAGAAAGCTTGCTTTTAGTCAAACGTTGAGACACTTCATTTGAAATAGACTTCAGTTTATCTAACATAAAGATTTCTGAAGTTAAGTTTTGCGAAAATGTGTGTTCTGCTGCTAAAGACTTCCTGAGTCTGTTTGGTTTAACTTCGCTGTAATCAATGCCTCTTGATAGTTCGAAAAAGCGCTTGCCTGATTTTCCGAAGTGTTCTTCTAAAAAAGTGAGCGACTGACGCTTTAAATCTTTACCTGTAAAAACACCTAGTTGGTACATGCGCTCCGCTGTTACCTTTCCGATGCCGTGAAATTTTCTTATATCTAAATTTTCGATAAATAAAGCCACCTCTTCTGGATTCACCGTTTTTTGACCGTTAGGCTTGTTGTAATCGCTGGCAATTTTAGCGACAAATTTATTGATTGAAATTCCTGCCGAAGCTGTAAGTTGCAAACTGTCGAATATTTGTTTTCTTATCTCGGTCGCAATGAGTGTCGCACTTGGGTTGCCTTTTTTGTTTTCGGTTACATCGAGATAAGCTTCGTCTAAGGACAAGGGTTCTATCAAATCGGTAAATTGATAAAAAATCGACTGTATATTTTTAGATATGGTTTTATACCTATCAAATCGCGGTTTAACAAAAATCAAACTAGGACAAAGCCTTTTGGCTTGAACGCCGCTCATGGCGCTTCTTACGCCAAATTTCCTCGCTTCATAGCTAGCAGCGGCAACAACACCGCGCTGCTCACTTCCGCCAACGGCAATTGGTTTATGTTTGAGTTCGGGAAAATCTAGTTGCTCTACCGACGCATAAAAGGCATCCATATCAATGTGAATAATTTTTCTGTGCAAACTAGCATCCGTCATTGCACAAATTTATAATATCTTTAGACTAATTATTTGACTTTATGAATAAAACAGCAATCATTTTAGGGGCAACAGGTTTAACAGGAAGTTTACTTCTTGACAATTTATTGAACAATGACGCATATGCAAAAGTGATTGTCTTTTCCAGATCAAAAATTGAAATTAGCCACCCTAAATTAGAAATCCTAATCATAGATTTGTTCAAGATTTCCGAGCATCAAGATGATTTTAAAGCGCAGGTAGTGTTTTGCTGTATTGGATCAACTAAAGCAAAAACACCAGACGAAAGTGTGTACAAAAGTATTGATTATGGCATTCCTGTTTCAGCTGCTAAATTGTGTAAGTTGAATAATATTCCAACATTTATTGTGGTGTCTTCGTTGGGAGCAAATCCAAAAAGCAATATGTTTTACAATAGAATAAAAGGTGAAATGGAACGGGATGTTTTAAACTTAAATATTGAAAACACTTTCATTTTACAACCATCATTAATCGATGGAAGAAGAGATGAACTTCGGATTTTTGAATGGCTATGGCAAAAAGCAATGCGTTTAATTAATGGTTTGTTGATTGGGAAGTTGAGAAAATATCGGTCAATTAAGGCTGAGACAATTTCCGATGCGATGGTTATTTTAGATTTAAACGGCTACAAAAATCAAATTATTGAAAGTCATCAGATAAAAGAATTAGTTAAAAATGCTTGAAATAGAACGCAAATTTTTAGTAAACTCTTTAGATTTTCTATTTGAAGCATCAAATTCCATGCGTATTGTTCAAGGTTTTTTGAATACGCATCCCGAGCGAACGGTTAGAATACGAATAAAGGGCGACAAAGGTTTTATTACAATTAAGGGAATCTCAAATAGCTCTGGAACCACACGAACTGAATGGGAGAAGGAAATTACCATTGAAGAGGCGGAAATACTATTAAAACTATGCGAACCAGGAATTATTGCTAAAATAAGACACGAGGTAACTATTGGAAATCACATCTTCGAGATAGATGTATTTGAAGAAGATAATAAAGGCCTGGTCATTGCTGAGATTGAATTAGGCTCAGAAGATGAGAATTTTGAAAAGCCAAAATGGCTGGGACAAGAAGTAACGGGAAACATAAAATATTATAATTCACAACTAAGTAAGAAACCTTATAACCAATGGTAAGAAAAATATTAATAGGCTTAATAATGATGCTATTGTTATTCACATCGTGCATGGATAATTATAACACAAGAACCATATAAATTTCAAGATGAGGAGCTGACTGCTACAGAAACCTCTCTACAAGGATTGAAAGTGGGACTTGATTCGTTAGGCTACCAAACCTTTAATTATGTTAGTCCCAAAACAAGTGACACAGTATTAATGCAACAGTATTTTATAGCCTTTTTAAAAACTGGACCTAATCGATCACAAAATAAATTAGAAGCTGATACTTTACAAATGTTACATCTTGAGCATTTACAACAAATGTACGATCTTGGCAATGCTGATATCTCTGGCCCTTTCGGAGATAATGGAGATATTAGAGGTGTTACGATTTACAATGTGCCAACGCTTCAAATGGCAGATAGTTTAGCGAATTCAGATCCAATGGTTAAGGCAGGATGGTTATCCATTGAAGTTCACCCATGGTGGGCAGGAAAAGGGTTCCTACTAAGATAAAAAAACCGCTGTCTATTGGGGAGTGCGACAGCGGTTTCTGACTAAATCTAAATTGACAACGTAGATTATAGCTTAATGAATTTATAATTTTGGGTGACGGAACCTATTGAAACTTTCATAAGGTAAGCACCGGAAGCTAAACTTGAAACGTCAATGGTATTGTTGGATAGATTGACCTTTGCATTCGTGACTGTTTTTCCTAATATATTGAAAATAATTATATTGTCTACACTTTGATTCGCATTAAACTCAATTCTATCTCTAGTTGGGTTTGGATAAAATGTAAAGGAGTTTAAATTATTATCAGAAACACTTAAAGTTCTATTTACCGAAAAGTTCCATTGGGTGCCTTCAGCGGTTAAGCAACTAATAGCCTCGTTAGAATCTATTTTAATAAACATTTTGTTAGCCGTGCCTGTAAACTGCAATCCTGCCAAATCACCATCGTTATTTCCTTGGTATATGACAGGAGCATTAACATTTTCACCATCATAAATAGTAATTGTATCGCAACAACTTTCTATTGTTCCTTGGTTAAAATTTACACTTAATGGAGTCCCATCAACCGAGTTAATCACCCAGCAAGTATTATCCAAATTGTCGTAGCAGTGGGTAATGGTTTCACTGCTGTTGGTATTATCAATGATTATAATTTGTCTGTTTTGAGTTATGGAAATATTATCTAGATAAACATAATAATCGCCACTTTCCCATGTTATGAAATAGCGTAGCATGAAGTTTGAACCTTCAGGAACCAACGCCCCATCCAACGTATAAATTTTTGTTGCACATTGTGTGGAAGGTACGTGGTTGCCATCATCAATAGAAGCGATGTCATTCCATGAATTACCATTATTAGTAGAAAATTGAATACTAATATTTCCCCAACCAGGCTGAGTAGCATTTAAAAATCCCCAGTTTATAACTTTATAGTCAAAACTGATTCTAATGTCCGTTCCGTCAGACTGTCCTACAAAATTGGGTGAAACCAATTCGCCTGTTGTTGAAATATTAGCCAAATTATCCCTAATGGAAGTACCATCGCAAGGTCTGCTAAAAGAGTCAAAAAAGAATCCGTTAGTACTCCATTCTACTTGGGAAATATTTGTGTAACCTTCAAAGTCTTCGAAATGCGAAATTTGGGCATTAAGTTGATGTATACCTATAAGCATAGATAGTAGTAGTGTAATTTTTTTCATCAGATTTGGGTTTTAATGAATTTTTACAATGCTAAAGTATTAAAAAAAACATACCGAATCCGCAAAAGACACAAAAAATCGATGAAATGCGCATATAATTTTGTTCGTAAAAGTATATAAAACGGATATAATATTATATATATTGTTTTATATCAATTAAATAAAGCCTTAATAGAAAGCAAGGCTAAAGTAATGTCCGATTATTGACTATAGGAAAAATCTGTCATAAACAGATTGAAGTTATTGGGTATTACAAATTTTCTGATTAATTTGACTGTTATAAAAAAGCCACCTCATTTCTGAAGTGGCATTTCTATAATCGAACAATATAAAAATATTCTTAATCCTTTGGATTGCCGTTAGTAATATTAAATTCAGATCTACGGTTGGCTTGATGGTCTTCTTCAGAACAATTGGCTCCACATTTAATTTTTAAGTCGCTTTCACCTTTACCAGTTCCTGAAATTCTATCTTCAGCTATACCTTTTGAAATCACATATTGAACTGTGGATTGAGCACGTCTATCTGAAAGTTTTTCGTTATAGGCAACAGAACCTCTAATATCAGTGTGAGATTCTACATGAATAACCATTTCTGGATACTTGTTCATGATTTGAACTAATTTATCCAACTCAAACGCAGCTTTTTCTGTGATATTTGATTTGTCAAAATCAAAGTAAATTGGTTCTAATGCTATTTTACCGAATGCGATTAAATCATCAATTGGTAATAAACTAATGGTTAGTGCTAATTCTTCCTCACTAGATGAAGGAACCGTAATTCTTTTACCAGAATAACCGTCGGCAATGGCGTCAATATCGTTGGCAGTTTCACATTCTATTAAATATTCAGTTATACCCTCGGCATTGGTTTCTTTAGATAACACTTTAATACCTTGTCCGTCAAATAATGATACAATAGCATTAGGGATTGGATTACCGGTTTGGTCGTCAACAACGCTCACCAATACTAAAACATCGCATAAGGGTTGTATTTTTTTAATGGCATAAATATCGTCGCTACCTTGACCACCTTCACGATTAGAAGACACAAAACCTGTTTCGGCATCCTCATCAATGGTAAAGGCAAAATCGTCGCCATTACTATTTACAGGAATTCCAACATTTCTAACATTGGTCATTCTGCCATCTATTTCTCTGGTGTAGAAAACATCTAAACCACCAAGACCTAAATGACCATTAGATGAAAAGTATAAAGTGCCATTGCTACTGATAAAAGGAAACATTTCTTGGCCTTCAGTATTGACCTTTTGACCCATATTTACAGGAGTTCCTATAGTGCCATCGTCATTAATTGGGGCCTTGTAAATATCAAAATTACCATAACCGCCAGGCATGTCGGATGCAAAATAAAGTGTTTTACCATCAGGACTTACTGATGGATTTTTTACAGAATAATTTTCACTGTTAATGTTTAAAGCTTCAATACGATCCCAATCGGAGCCTAATTTGGTAGCCTTATACAAATGAATTACGCCTGCCTTATTTTTTGTGATAGAATCTTTTACATAAATTTTCTCAAAAAAGCTTTCCCTACCAAAATACATGGCTTTACCGTCTGGAGAAAAAGACACCAAACCTTCGTGGTATTTCGTGTTGATTTTATCATTCATTTTGGTAGCTTCTTGATAACTACCATCGCTGTTTACACTGGCACTGTAGATATCTAAAAAAGGTTCTTTGTTCCAACCATAATTACGTCGGTCTTGATTTCTAGCAGTAGAGAAGTACAATTTCCCGTCGTGTAATGTCCCGCCAAAATCAGACGATTCTGAATTTATCTCCAAATTTTGAACGTTGAATTTTTTACCTCGCTCTAAAATATTTGGTAGATAATTAGGGTTTTCTCTAAAAGCAATAGCACGCGTGTCTCCAGGACGCATACTAGCAAATTTACTCATTTGTTGGTTAGACTGCTCGTATTTTCCATTAGCTTTTAACATCTCCGAATACTTGTAAACTAATTCTGGGCTTTCGGTGTTAGCCAAGGCTTTTACGTACCAGCGCTCCGCTTCAACAGTGTTAAAAACGTTGTAGTAACACTCTGCTAATTGGCTGTAAACATAAGTGTCACCTTTTCCGTTTTCTATAAGTTTATTGTACTGTTTAGCTGCTTCAACAAATTGTAAACGTTCAAAGAGTTTATCAGCTTTTTTGGTAGCATTATTTTGAGCTGTTAAACTCACCCCGCAAATTAGGGCTAAAAGTAAAAGTATAATATTAATTTTTTTCATGATTGTTTTAGCTTAACGGGTTAGAAGAATCTAGGTGAACGCGATACTTTTTTCGGGAAATTTAAATCGAATAGTAACATTACTTCATGAGAAGCAGGAGCATACCTTCTGATATCTGAAGTTACTGCATCGTAAGCGTAGCCGATTCTAACATCAGGTGTAATGGCGAAATTAATCAAACCAGAAAACGAATCGTCTAGTCTGTAAGAGGCTCCTAGCTCTAACTTGTCAAAGAATAAGAAGTTGGCATTAACATCAAAAGAAGTTGGTGCCTCAAATGCTGATTTAACTAAGAAAGAAGGTTTAAATTTTGTATTCGGATTTAATTGAAACACATAACCACCAGTAATGAAATAATGTGCTACTTCGGTTCCAAACTCAGTTCCGTTAGCATCTAGTTTTACCGAGCTAATGATATTAGGAACAGAAACCGAGAAATAATAATTATCGGTGTAATAAAATACACCAGCACCTATATTTGGCGTCGTACCAGTAATATTTTGAAAGAAAGGATCTCCTGGATCAATTAAATCTAAGTCACCCAACCCACGATCATGGAAGGTAGCACCAGCTTTAATACCAAAAGCCAATTTATGGGGACCACCAAGCTGTAAAGTATAGGAGAAATCGGCGTAAGCGTTGGTTTCATTTATCGGACCAATTTTATCGGATATTATTGAGAGCCCGACACCAACCTTTTCCCCAACGGGCATGTGACCGAAAAATGTTCCGGTTTTTGGCGCACCGCTTATTCCCGTCCATTGAGTTCTGTAGAGCGCACCAAAAGAAAGGCCATCTCTAGAACCGGCATAGGCAGGATTTAAAACATTCATATTATACATGTATTGCGTATACTGAGGGTCTTGCTGGCTAAAAGCTTCAGAAGCAAGAAGCAATACAAAAATGATATATAATTTTTTCATTATTAATATTTTGAATTAGTTAGTTAATTATCGGCTAATGTATACCCAAGCACTTCGTTTTTTTGCACCACCTTCATAAGTCATTGTATAGAAGTAGGTACCTACTGGAAGCTCTTCACCTTTGTTTGTTTGACCAAACCATTCATTTTGATAGTTATCTTTTGAATAAACTAATGTGCCGTTTCTATTAAAAATCTCAAGTCGGGTCACATCGTAACTGCTTAAATCAAAAGTGTCATTTAATCCGTCATTGTTAGGTGATATCCCTTCCGGAATAACGCAAGATTCAAGTTCAATTACAGTTTCGCTTACTGTAAACTCACAACCAGTATTATTGAAAGTAATATAAGCGGTGTAAGTTCCAGCGACTAACACAGGAATCAATAAGCCTGAGCCTTCGTTAAAAGGCGCGTTGTCTAATTCCCAGTCAACGGTCACGTCTGCTTCAGAATAGCCATCTGGGACTAACGAAATTTCAATAGGCACAGTTGCATTCGGGCAAACTTCATAATCAACCGCATCACTATTAAATGTTGCGAAAGGAATATCGCTCACAATTAAATCAAAATCTGTGATAGAATAACAATCTACGGCCACGTTGCTTTCAACTCTTGCAAAAATAGTTTGCGGTGTTGCGATATTTGTATATAGTGAAGTCAATGCATTAACTCCTGCGTCGGCATCTGCTTCGTTGAGATAATAAGTGACATTGAATACAGTACTATCCTGACCATCTAAAATGGCAGGGCTGTGAGACTCTAAATCGAACATCTCAAAGCCGTCACGAGACATATCATCGCATACTTCAAAGTCAACGCTAGTTGCGGTTGGAGTAGGGCCAGAAATAATTAACTCAAATTGAGTAATTGCTCTACAACCTAGGAAATTATCTGCTGCTGCATCAATATCTTCTACTCTAACATATATGGTTTGACCTGCGCTGTCAAATGGAGAAGTAATAGGGTTGATATTTTGATTGGCATCTGCCAGTGAGGTGTAGAACGTTACATTAAATAATGCAGGATCCTGACCATCTAAAATTGCCGGTATTTGGGAGTTTAAATCAAAATCTTCAATTCCGTTGCTACCAGGCTCTTCACAGGTAATGATATCGGCTGGCTGATTTGCAATTGCTTCACGGTAAATACGGACTTCTACAATTTGTGAGAACGCATCGGTATCGCATTGCTCATCGTATGCTTGAACTTGATAGTTGTCAGATTCTGTCACTACTAATGTTGAACCAGTTTCTCCTTCAATTACGAAACCATCTCTATACCAAATAAAGCTGTCTGCAAATGGAGAATTTACCCTTATGGTTACACTTTCAATCCCGCAAACTTCAGCAACTTCTGGAGTTGAAGGATCGTTATCTATGTCTACAAAAACCACTTCATCACTTTCAATAACGGCTTCTATATCAGCCGTTATGGTCCCAGAATCTCCAGCGCCCAAATTAGTTTGAGAGATACTAATCGTTCCTGGTTGGTTTGAGAAGTTGGTAACAAGCAAAATATAAATTTCACCAGTCTGTGCATTATTAATGGTAGCATTTTCGGTGGAGACAAATGAATAACTACAATCAACGATATTACCAAAAGGATAAAAGTTAGGATTGGTAGTGTTATTTGGACAATCTCCAGGTGTTGGACAACCGTTATCTAAACCGTTGCAAACGTCTTCTAGACTGCTAAATGGACCCCAAAGCACAAAATCAACATCTAAACCATTTCCACCTGCATCAGTTTGTGCGATTTCAATTTCAATTAAACCAGGATTTCCAATTTGAATTATATTCCAAGTTGGATTTGGAGCTGTAAATAAACACGCTATTCGGCCTGTATCTGGTATCCCAATTATATTAGAAGATACAAGAGCCTCACCATCAGTACAGAAATTTTCAGCATTTTCACAAATAATATTTGTTGGAGCACGACGTATACATAAATCGAAAGTCGTAGTTTCATCGACACTACCAAAAGAAAAGACACGTATATAATAAGTATTACCAACAACCAACTCAGGCGTTACGCTAGAAGTATTTGGTGAACAATAAAGCTCTGTTAATGTTCCGCAGTTTCCTTCATACAGCGCATGATCTAAATTGAAAGTGCCTCCAGCAATATTTAGTAAGGATATAATTTGTACTTCATTTTCAGCTGTAAACTCAAACCAAACATCGTCGTTAGGATCACCTGCGCAAGAACCAGCTGGCACACCCGATGGGGTTGCCGCTAAAATAGTCCCAGATGTCACTGTATCACAAGCATCATTAGTATTTACAACTGCTACTGTTGCACCATCACAATTGTCATTGGCTGGCGGACAAGCCAATAATTGAATTGGAGCGCTATTAATTACACAATTGACATCTTGGTCGTTACTAACGGTAAATATGATGTCAGTCAAAAAAGGATATGGTCCAAATTGGGTTATACCAGTTTCACTTACAGAAATAGGTGTAGAGCCTTGGTTATCTGAAATAGTTACTGAGACGGCATCACCTAAACTTGTAACGTTGACATCTACCAAAAACTGATCGCCATTATCGCAATCGTCAATTACTTGATATGTAGCTTGTGGATTGATACATGTGGCGCAGCTTACAGTGTAATTGATACCTAAACTTAGAGGCGCTCCAGAAGAAGCACAACTAACTGTAAAATCTGACTGGACAGCAAAAAATATAGTGTCTCCAGTTGATTGAAATGTTAATCCTGAAATATTGCCAGCATTGCCATAAGGATTAGCGGCATTTAAATTTGTTACGCCATCCGAATCTAAAATAATCAATTCATCCCAGTTGTTTTCAACTGCACCAGAATTGATGATTAGATTTAATGGAGAACCATCAGAGCTGGTATAGGAAAACACATTGGTGTCATTATTTTCATAACAATAAAACGCATTAAGGGGTCCTGTTGCACAATTTACAGTGTTCTCGATACAGAATTCTTGTGTTAAACTGTTACTATTGATGACACAATTGGTATCATCGTCATTAGCAAGCGTAATTACCACATCCGTTAAATTCGCATACGGACCGAATGTAAAAGTACCAGATGCGTTAGCAATTTGAGGCGTGCTGCCTTGGTTATCGGTTAAAGTTACACTTGATGCTGAACCGATTTCGGTTAAATCTACTTCAACAAAAAATTGTGGCGCATTTAAACAATCGCTTACCACTTGAAAATTAGCAACTGGATTGGTGCATGTGGCACATGCAACGGTATATTCAATTCCCGAATTCATTGGTGTGCTTCCGGAATCGCAGCTAAAAACGCCATCAGATTGAACCCAAAACGAAATAGTATCGCCCGATGATTGAAAAGTAAGTCCGGAAATATTTCCACCCGCTCCGTAAGGTGTGGCAGCGTTTAAATTGGTTACACCATCGGAATCAAGGACGATCAATTCATCCCATGTGTTTTCAACAAATCCCGAATTAATTGTTAAATTCAGTTGCGAACCATCCGTGCTAGTGTAAACAAAAACATTGGTATCGTTATCTACATAACAATAGGAAACTGTTAAAGGTCCGGCAGTACAATCAACTTGCGCATCCAAACAAAACTCTTGTGTTAAAGTTGGGCCGTTAATCACGCAATTAGCATCGTCGTCATTACTTACTGTAATGGCGACGTTGGTTGTATTAGCATAAGGACCAAACTGAAAAACACCAATGGTATCAACATTTAATGGGGGATTTCCTTGGTTGTCTGTTAGGGATAATGTGTTGGCAGAACCTAAACTAGTAACATCAACTTCCACAAAAAACTGTTCGCCGTTTATACAATCGCTCACTATGGCAAATGTTGCTTCGGGATCGGTACAAGTATTTTCAGTTATCGTTAAGTTGTAGGCTACAGATTGAGGCGTAGGCCAAGTTGAAATAACAATATAAATAGTATTTCCAGCTGTTACCGGTAAAATTATTTCTCTAACACTTGTTCCAGAATTTGCAATACCACTGGCACAAACCGCTCCTATATCTTCGCAGCTTTCATAAACAAATAAGCCCGACCACGTTCCCGAAGGAGTCATAGAAATCGTAATAGAAGTATCAATGTCTGGGGTATATGAATAAACCACATCGTCTCCGCCTAAATAAGAACTTGTAGTACCGCAGTTTGTACCTGGAGAACCGCCATAATTATCACCGTAATTGGAGGTATTGTCATCAGTGCTATATGGAAGTGTAGGCGGTACCAAAATTGGATTAGCACAGGTTTCACCTGGACCACTGATGCTATAAGTAAAAGGTCCTGACCATACACTGAAATCGCTACTACAATCAGCCCTGACATAGAACTGATAAGTTGCACCTTCTAGTAAGCCAGATAAATTCACAGATGTACTAGCAGTTACTGTGCCTGAATCCGATGTACCAGGAGCAGGATTTCCAGCCTCTTGATTAATATATTCCCATGAAGTTTCAGCTCCACCTGCAGTCCAAGTTAGCGTTGCATCAGTAACGTTTACAGTGGCATTTAAAGCCGCAGGTGCCGGACAAGCAACATCAAAAATATTGACAAGATCAAATGCTACTCCATTATCATTTACTGAACCATCCGAGCCAAAGGCAAATCTAATAATAACATTGCTTTGACCAGCGAGTCCCGTTAGGGCGTTACTGGCACTAACCCAGCCTCCAGACCCATTACTTGAACTATTTCTTCCAGTCCAACCAATTTGTTGACCGCCTGGATTTCCATTTATTGTAGTATCGTTGTACCAATTATTTGGATCATTAAAAGAACCAACATTTTGCCATGTGCTGCCACCATTAACAGACGATTGTAAAACCAGTCCATCCCAACTAAATTCTGCGTTCCACCAAATACTAAATTGGATACCTGGCGCACTAAGGTCTGTGAAATCGAATACAGGACTTTGCACAAACGAGTTTTCGTTATTGTTATAATTTCCAGTAAGATTAGTTACCCAAGCATTAGCACCTGATGCTGCACTATTGATAACAGTTCCAGCCGGAGTGCCTAACGCCCATGTGCCATTAGTTACATTATTTGCAACCCAACCACCATCTCCCGATTCAAAATCTTCGAGATATGGGAAGGACGAAATTTGAGCATTACCATACCAGCCGAAGCACATAAATAGTAATGTCATTAGAAAAGTAATTTTTTTCATTTGATATAATTAGTTTAGTTTGTAGATTGCTTAATTGTTAATATTAAGCAGCTTAGCATCCTCAGAAACTGAATTGAAAAATTTTTGAATAAAAACGACAATTTTGGGTTAGTTCTTAAGGAATTCCGAAGATAAAAAAAATGACAATTAACGCTATATTAACAGTGTTATAATAGATAAAACGCCTTAATAATCGACTAAAAGCGACTAAATAGAAATAAGCTTACAATTTTAAGTTTTTAAGTTCTTTTAAAAACCCATTTATCGATGAATGCATTTACTCAGTCGCTTTTTAATCGCTGCTAAATGTGTAACTTTGAGCTATAATTATTTATATGTTAGAAAAGAAAGATATCACTTTAGAAAAAGTGGTTTTGGTTGGTATCATAAATCAAATTCAAGACGAGGAAAAATCTAAGGAATACTTAGACGAACTAGAATTTTTAACTTTCACAGCTGGTGGTCAGGTGGTTAAAAGATATGTTCAAAAAATGGACATGCCCAACCCAAAAACTTTTATAGGAACAGGCAAAATTGAGGAGGTTAAACAATTTGTTTTAGATAATGAAATTGGCACTGTGATTTTCGATGACGAGCTGTCTCCGGCTCAAGAACGTAATATTAGTAAAATTCTCAATTGTAAAATTTTAGACCGAACCAATTTAATTTTAGACATCTTCGCGCAACGGGCGCAAACCAGTTACGCACGCACGCAAGTGGAACTGGCACAGTGCGAATATTTATTACCACGATTAAAAGGAATGTGGACCCACCTCGAGCGACAAAAAGGTGGTATAGGTATGCGTGGTCCTGGTGAAACAGAAATAGAAACCGATAGACGAATTGTAAGAGATAAAATTGCACTCCTAAAAGAAAAAATAAAAACCATTGATAAGCAAATGGCGGTGCAACGTGGTAATCGCGGTCAGTTAGTTAGAGTAGCCTTGGTTGGTTATACCAATGTTGGAAAATCTACTTTAATGAATGTCATAAGTAAGAGTGACGTATTTGCAGAAAATAAATTATTTGCCACGTTAGATACTACAGTCCGAAAGGTCGTTATCGGAAACTTACCTTTTCTAGTGAGCGATACAGTTGGATTTATAAGAAAATTGCCAACACAACTTATAGAATCTTTTAAAAGCACCTTAGACGAAGTGCGAGAAGCAGATTTGTTGCTTCATGTGGTTGATATTTCACATTCAAACTTTGAAGAGCATATCGAGTCCGTTAATAAAATCTTATCTGAAATTGATAGCAAAGATAAACCAACCATTATGGTTTTTAATAAAATAGATGCCTATCAACCAGAACACTACAATCCTGAAGATTTACAAATCGAAAGAACAAGTGCTCACTACAGCTTAAAAGAATGGCAAAAAACATGGATGAATCGAACGGAGAATAATGCTCTATTCATTTCTGCTTTGAACAAAGAAAACTTAAACGAATTTAGAAAACGTATTTATGATGAAGTACGCGCCATACATGTGCAACGATTTCCGTATAACAGTTTTTTATATCCAGATATTGAAGAGATTGATCTATAAAAAAAGCCTCACATGAGGCTTTTTTTATAGTATGTTTAGTCTTAAAACTTGTAACTTAAACCCAAAGTCCAAAAGGTTTGAAGATCGTTATCAATAGTATCAAAAGTTGCGTTTGCATTTCCTAAAGTATTAATTTCGTAGTTTAAGGCTTCTTGTTTACTATCTCTTAAACCAAAATCAAAACCTACCCCAAAATTTTTCCATAATGTATAAGAAAATGAATTGGTCCATGTTAAGTTTGAAAGATCAGCGCTTTTATAACTCTGAAACATGGACAGGTTAGATTTAAAATTCACCGCACCAATCGATCTAGTGTAATCTGCCATTATTTTAGCACCCAATGACGATTCGAAAATATCGCCTGAATCACTAAATACAAAATTGTAGTTTAAAGGATGAACCACCACGATTAGGTTGTCGATTGGCGTCCAAGTAAAACCAACACCAAGGTCTAAATAACCAGGATCATTGAAATTATTAATTATTGTAGTGCGATATTCCATCAAGGCAGAAGCAGCAATTTTACTGGTTATATTTCTACCGTATAATGAGGTAATGTTGAAAACATCGGTGGTTGGTTTAAAGCTGCCGCTATCATTTGGATTGTCCTTGTCGTCAAGTTTTACCCAGTTTAAATTGGTCGTCATGGCATTTCTCCAGAAAAATTTATCTTCAATTAAATTGGCGTAAGCATTAAATGTAAATCCGATATTTCCAGAAGCGTTATTAGGAGCACCTTGCGCATACCAGTTGCTAAATTCTGAAACACTGCCACCTATGGTTCCGAAAGCACCTAGGCGCCAACCGGGCATAGCGTCAATTTGGGCTTGAATAGCATTTACACGCGACTGAATCGCCGCAACAGAATCTTTTTTTTCTTGTTGAAGCGCTTTTAATTCATCCAAGGTTTGGGCATAACTCGTGCCGAAACAAGCAAAAGTCATCAATAAAATTAGTTTTTTCATAGAGTATCATGTTTAATGTCAAATATTTGGCAAAAATACTATAAGTTTGAAAAAAACCAATCTTTAGATTATTTTCTTTTGAATAATGGAACCGCAGAACAAGCTTCGCCATACATAATAGACTTTGCAACAGGCATTAGTTGTTGCGACAGCATAATGTAAGCACTTAAGGGAACAGGTTTTTTAGAACAGCCTTTTATGATGACAGGTACGTTTTCATATTCGGAAAGATCTATTATTTTAATAATGTCTTGATACAGAGAGGTTTCTAACTGCTCCAAACTACCAACAATCATTTGCTTGGCATAGGGTTGTAAATGGACCGACATGAGCATATAAGCCCAATCTGGAATAATGGCATCGTTTGAGCAATGTAAAGCGACAAAACAATCTTGATATTGTGACCAATCATGATTAGCGACAGCGAGTCTAAAATCTTTTTCTTTGAGTACAAATTCTTCATACAACCACGACTTTAAATCGATTAAAACTCTTTGACCTTTCGGATAAAAGTCTTCTAAATCAACTACTTTTAGTTTGCTATTTGCAACTCTATTTATAATTTCTTCAGCCATTTTGTTATAGCATACCCAATTCTAGTTTCGCTTCTTCACTCATTAAATCTTGCGACCAAGGCGGATCGAAAGTAATTTCAACCTCCGAAGATTTTACCTCGTTGATAGATCTTACTTTTTCTTCAACTTCCAATGGTAGGGTTTCGGCTACTGGACAGTTTGGGGATGTCAAAGTCATTAGTATTTTTACGTCGTAGTCTTCATTAACAAATACGTCGTAAATCAATCCTAATTCGTAAATATCTACAGGAATTTCTGGGTCATATATAGTTTTTAAAACTCTTACTATTTTTTCGCCCAAGGCGTTGGTATCTATTGTTGTTTCACTCATGATTAATTTAGTTGTGTTTGATATGCAATTGCATATAGTTTTAGCTGCTTTATCATACTTACCAAACCGTTAGCTCGTGTTGGCGATAAATGCTCTTTTAAACCAATTTCGTCAATAAAGTTGGTATTGGCATCTATAATTTCGGATGGATGGTGGTTTGAGAATGCGCGAATTAAAATGGCAATGATGCCTTTGGTAATTATGGCATCGCTATCGGCGGTGAAAACCAGTTTGTCGTCGTTCATTTCGGCATGCACCCAAACTTTACTCTGGCATCCCTTGATGATGTTATCGTCAGTTTTGTATTTTTCCTGAATTAACGGGAGAGACTTGCCGAGTTCTATCATATATTCATATCGCTGCATCCAGTCGTCAAACATTGAGAACTCGTCTATAATTTCATTTTGAATACTTTCTATAGTCATATCTCTTTTTTCACAAAGTTACAATATATCTCAGTGCTTCGAATGGTTTTCGTAAATGCTTAACATCTTATCAACCAAAGATTTTATTGCATCTGGCGGAAAACCCTCATCAAATGATGGTGTTGTATATGCTTCGGTTTTGGTTGCGATACTCAATGTGCAATGTGGCGCGCCATCATAAAGTCGTTTATCGGTTGGTGCTTGAAGATTTTCTAATGATTTTAAATTCATAGAATTGACAATTTCAATTAACTCGTTCCATTCCTTTGTGTTAATGGATAAGGTGTCTATTTTTTCACGATTAACATCGTTGGAGTGCTTCATTTTAGAGTTTTCAAATGTTATTGATTTAAAATAACCTCTTGAAAATGCTTCATAGGTTATTTTTAAATTTTCTGATACCTCCTTATTAGATGTAGGCAAAATTGTGCTTTTTTGCGTGCAATCTTTTGTGCTGATAACAATTAACAATACACTAATTAATATTTTCATTGGTTATTTTTATTCTTTACGATCTATATTCGATGCTTTTAAAATCACGTTTCCATCGCCGTCTTCAAGTAATAATACGTTTTCTGTTATTTTATAGGAGACAGTCTTTTCTAAAACAGTCAACATTTGGGTTTCTAGACCATTATCATCGCAAGCCATTTTTGTCGTACCAATGTTTTGAAATGATAACTTATTTTTATCGGTGATGATTTTACCAAAAATACGATTACAGCCAGTGCTACCGCTAACTTGATTTAAATCAGGAGATAAACTCAATAGCGGATCACGTTTAAAATCCCCTTTAAAACCAACAATTCCTACCACAAGCCACGAACCGTCTTCCAATGCTGTAGGCGTTGGTTTTTTCTCTAATACTTCAACAAGGCTGTATTTATATTTGGAATCATCAGCTGGAGGATTATTAACTTCTGTACGTTTAATTTTTATGATATAATCAGTGCCTTTATCGTGTTGGAATCCTTCAATGTCATCGTAAAAATTGATATAGTCTTCCTCTAAACTATATTTAATTTGAAGACATTCTTTTTCAATAACGCCAGGGCAGTTAATCGTTTTGCCACTTACGTACATGGTTTCGTTAACATCTTTGTTACAAGATAGAAATAAAAAAAGCAGACAAAAAGTGACACAAGATAGTTTCATGTTTTTTTATTTAAGTGTATACAAAAATACAATAAGCAACCGAAAAAGAACGAATACTAAAAAATGAAATTAAAAACTACGAAAGCATAGCCACCGCTCGCTTAAGAGCTTCAACAAAAAAGTCGATTTCTTCTTTGGTGTTGTAAAACGAGAATGATGCGCGTACCGTACCCGGAATGTTATAAAAGTCCATTATGGGTTGTGTACAGTGATGACCAGTACGGACCGCAATACCGAGTTTATCTAAAATGGTTCCAATATCGTATGGATGAACGTCGCCTACATTAAATGATATAACGGAAGTTTTATTTTTGGCCGTTCCGTAAATTTTTAAAGCATCGATGCTTAATAGTTTCTCGGTGGCGTAAGCGAGTAATTCTTGTTCGTAAATGGCAATGTTTTCAAAGCCAATACCGTTCATATAGTCTAAAGCCACACCAAAAGCTATGCCTCCCGAGATATTTGGGGTGCCTGCTTCAAATTTATGTGGTAAGCCCGCGTACGTAGTTTTTTCAAAAGTAACTTCTGCAATCATTTCACCGCCACCTTGATATGGCGGTAGTTTATTAAGCCATTCTTCTTTACCATAAAGCATTCCTATACCAGTTGGGCCACATATTTTATGCGCTCCACAAACGTAAAAGTCTGCATCTAAGTCCTGAACGTCTGGTTTTAAATGCGGACAAGCTTGAGCGCCGTCTATTAAAACTGCTGCGCCAACTTCGTGACTTTTTTCAATCATGTGTTTGATTGGGATGATACTTCCGAGAGCATTTGAAATATGAGTAACAGCTACGAGTTTGGGTTGTTTTTTAAGGAGTTTTTCAAATTCAGAAAGAATTAATTCTCCATAAGTATTCATAGGAATAACCTCTAAAATAGCTCCAGTGCGTTCACAAAGCATTTGCCACGGAACGATATTGCTGTGATGTTCTAAGGCTGAAACTAATAATACATCACCTTTTTTTAACATGGAAGCAAAACCATTGGCTATCATATTAATACCATGAGTAGTCCCCGATGTGAAAATAATTTCGTGAGGATGTTTGGCATTAAAATGAAGTTGAATTTTTCGTCTTGAAGCTTCATAGGCTTCAGTTGCTTCCTGACTTAATGTATGTACACCGCGATGAATGTTGGCATTATAATGTTGATAATAGTCAACAATAGCATCAATTACTACTTGTGGGGTTTGTGAAGTAGCAGCATTATCGAAATAAATTAATGGTTTTCCGTTTACATCGCGAGATAAAATAGGAAAATTATTTCTTATAGATTTAATATTAAAGTTACTATATGTTGAAGTTTCTGTTTGCATTACAAGTCAAATCCAAGGTTTACATTTAGTTTTTTGGCGATGAGTTTTGTGATACGTTGTTTAACTTCAGGGATTTTTACCGAACTTAGAATGTCGTTACTAAAAGCGTACATCAAAAGCGCACGAGCTTCTTTTTTTGGAATGCCACGCGACTGTAAATAAAACATTGCGCTTTCATCTAGTTGACCAATGGTACAACCGTGCGAACATTTTACATCGTCGGCAAAAATTTCAAGTTGCGGCTTGGTATTCATGGTGGCTTTGTCGCTCACTAGCAAATTGTTGTTCGATTGAAAAGCATTGGTTTTTTGCGCGTCTTTTTCAACCACAATTTTACCATTAAATACACCAGTAGCACTGTCGCCGATGATGCTTTTATAGTCTTGATGACTTTCGCAATTTGGTTCAATATGATGTACTAAAGTATTGTGATCTACATGTTGTTTATCTCCTATAACAGTAACCCCTTTAAGGTTAGAATTAACGCGTTGGCCGTTTTGATAAAAGTTTAAATTGTTTCTAGTCAGTTTGCCTCCAAATGAAAATGTGTGTACCGATGCGACACTTTCTTGTTTTTGGTTGATGTAGGTGTTATCAATTAACGAGGCCGTTTGTTTATCATTTTGGATTTTGTAATAATCAATAATAGCGCGTTTGTTGGTGAAAATTTCAGTGACACAGTTAGTTAAAACAGGGTTTTCTGTTAAGCTTTGGTGACGTTCAATAATCTCCAAATGTGAATTTTCGTCTACAATAATTAAATTTCTTGGTTGCAGCATTAAACCCGTTTCAGTACCTGTTGCGAAATGTAAAATTTGAATTGGTTTTTCAACCACCTTATTTTTAGGGATATGAATGTAGGCGCCTTCTTGAGAAAATGCTGTATTCAAGGCCGAAAGGCCCTCGTTTTTAGCGGCTTTATTAAAATAATTATCAATTACCATTCGGTATTTGGGTTTATTTAATGCGGCCGACATAAGGCATACGTCGATACCGTCGTGTGTGGTTTGCGACAAATAGGATGAATACTTACCGTCTACAAAAACAATCTTATAACTGTCAATATCATGGATAAAATATTGTTTTATATCGGCGTATTCAAGCCTTGGTTCGCCTTTTGGGAAAACGCTATAATCGTGCTTTAAAATACTGTTAAGTGAGGTGTATTTCCATGCTTCCATTTTTTTGGTAGGAAATCCGTCGTCCTCAAACTTTTTTATAGCTTCTACTCTTAAATCATGTACGTTTGAATCGATGTCTACATCAGACTCAAAAGCCATAAACGAGGCGAGAAGTTTATCTTTTAATTCCATTTAAATTTTATTTGGTGTGAACTATAAGTTTATAATTACACAATTGCTTCGTCTTTAATCCAGTCGTATCCTTTTGCTTCAAGTTCTTTGGCCAAATTTTTGTCGCCTGATTTAACAATTTTACCATCGTGAAGTACATGAACAAAATCTGGTACGATATAATCGAGTAAACGCTGGTAGTGTGTAATTACAATCACTGCGTTGTCTTTAGATTTTAGTTTGTTAACGCCGCTGGCAACAATACGCAAAGCATCAATATCTAATCCGGAATCAGTTTCATCAAGAATGGCTAGTTTAGGCTCTAACATTGCCAACTGAAAAATTTCATTTCGTTTTTTCTCGCCTCCAGAAAAACCTTCGTTAAGTGAGCGTGACAAGAATTTACGATCAATTTCTAGCATTTCAGCCTTTTCTTTTATCATCTTTAGCATTTCGTTGGCTGGCATATCATTTAAGCCATTAGCTTTGCGATTTGCGTTGATAGCTGTTTTAATGAAATTGGTAACAGACACACCTGGAATTTCAACTGGATATTGAAAACTAAGAAAAATACCTTTATGAGCGCGCTCTTCTGGATCTAATTCTTGTATATCTTCATTTTCAAAACGTATATCGCCTTTGGTAACTTCAAACTCATCTTTGCCAGCAATAACAGAGGCTAAGGTGCTTTTCCCTGAACCATTAGGTCCCATAATGGCGTGAACTTCACCCGGTTTAACGTCTAGATGTATACCTTTTAAAATGCCTTTGCCGTCAATACTAGCGTGTAAATTTTTTATATGTAACATGTTTAATTTCCTAATTTAATAACGTCGTTTGTATCTTCTTCTGGTTTTTCAACCTTAATAATTTCTTTAATTTCAACTCTATATGGCCAACCTTCTTCGTCATCGGGTTTTTCAAATTTTCTAACTCTTACGGTTACAGGAACCATATCGGTATTTGCAATTTTATAGGGCTTAACTTGTTTTTCTAATGCTTTCATTTGATTGTCTACCACTACCCCATAAATATCGTTAGTGGTTTTGAGTACAGCTGCATTATCAATAAAAATAAAGTCGCCTTTTATTGTAATAAGGCCGTCATCCTGGCTGTAAGATTTTGATGCGGATTCATTTTTATCAGCGTTGTTTTTGCAACCAACAATGCTTAAAAAGAAAAATCCTAAGAGGATTAATTGCTTCATAATTTAAATTTTAACCTACGGAACCTTCCAAACTTATCTCTAAAAGTTTTTGTGCTTCAACAGCAAATTCCATAGGAAGTTTGTTAAGTACTTCTTTGCTAAAACCATTCACGATAAGTGCAATAGCCTTTTCAGTATCAATACCGCGTTGGTTACAGTAAAAAATTTGGTCTTCACCAATTTTGCTGGTGGTGGCTTCGTGCTCGATTTTAGCCGTTTTATTTTTCGCTTCTATATATGGAAAGGTATGTGCCCCACAAGCGTTGCCCATTAGTAAACTATCACACTGCGAAAAATTTCGGGCATTATCAGCTCTGGAACTAATGTGTACCAATCCGCGGTAACTGTTTTGAGATTTTCCGGCAGAAATACCTTTTGAAATGATGGTTGACTTAGTATTTTTCCCTAAGTGAATCATTTTGGTTCCAGTGTCCGCCTGTTGGTAGTTATTGGTAACGGCTATGGAATAAAATTCACCTACAGAATTGTCGCCTTTTAAAATGCAAGATGGATATTTCCAAGTTATGGCACTTCCGGTTTCTACTTGGGTCCAAGAAATTTTGGCATTGGTTTCGCACAAGCCGCGTTTGGTTACAAAATTATAAACACCGCCTTTTCCTTCGCTATTTCCAGGATACCAGTTTTGAACGGTGGAGTATTTAATTTCAGCATTATCCAAAGCAATGAGTTCTACAACGGCAGCATGCAACTGATTTTCGTCTCTGCTGGGTGCGGTACAGCCTTCAAGATAACTAACATAACTACCTTTATCGGCAATTAAAAGTGTGCGTTCAAATTGTCCAGTTCCAGCTTGGTTGATTCGAAAATAAGTTGAAAGCTCCATAGGGCATCGGACGCCTTTTGGAATATAGCAAAAACTTCCATCGCTAAAAACGGCACTGTTAAGCGCTGCATAAAAATTGTCTTTTTTCGGAACAACAGTACCAATATATTTTTTGACCAATTCGGGATGTTCTTTTATGGCTTCGCTTATCGAACAAAAAATAATTCCTTTTTCAGCTAATGTTTTTTTAAAAGAGGTAGCAACTGATACGGAATCAATAACCACATCCATAGCAACTCCAGTTAATTTTTTTTGCTCGTCTATGGAAATCCCTAGCTTTTTAAAAGTTGCCAAAAGTTCTGGATCAACTTCATCTAAACTGTCGTATTTTGGTTTGCTGTTTGGTGCTGAATAATAAGATATGGCTTGAAAATCTGGTTTTTGGTAATGAATATTAGCCCATTCTGGTTCAACCATTTCTTTCCAGTTTTTGAAAGCATCTAAACGCCATTCCGTCATCCATTCTGGTTCTTCTTTCTTTAAAGAAATCGCTCTAACAATATCTTCATTTAAACCTATAGGGAATGTATCCGATGCAATATCGGTATAAAAACCATATTCGTATTCTTTGGTTTTTAACTCTTCTCTTAAATCGTCTTCTGTATATTTATTCATAGTAATTTTATAAGGAGAAAGATTCGCCGCATCCACATGTACGGTTGGCGTTTGGATTGTTAAATACAAATCCAGAGCCATTTAAACCACCGGAATATTCGAGCGTGGTGCCAATCAAGTAGAGGAAACTTTTCTTATCTACAATAATGCGAACGCCATTATCTTCAAAAAGCTTATCTTCTTCTTGAGACTTATTGTCAAATTTTAAATCATAAGACAAGCCAGAGCATCCGCCGCTTTTAACACCAACTCTTACAAAATCAGTTAGCGGATTAAAACCGTCTTCCTGCATAAGTTCTATAACCTTGCGTTTTGCTATTTCAGAAACTTTAATCATAAATTTAAAATAGATTAGTTCTAAATAATATGCAAATATACAATATATAGGTGCCTTTCCCACACGATGTAACATTAAATTAGCATATATCGAAATAAGAAAAAGTTATGCTTTAACAGATTTGTAAAAGCATATAAAATTAAAACATTAGCGTGGTACTATGATGATATTGAGTGTGGCGTGGGTTTTCGTTTTAAAATGAATAAATGCCTCAACAATATTTGTATTGTAAAATTTGAAGCAAAGTTATCATTTAAATTAGTGTAGAATTCTTCTGATGTTTTATGACCGCAGCAACTGCAAATAATTGCAGGTTTTGATGCATTGTTTTTGACCTTGAAAAAATTATGGCCAAAAATAGCACACGGCGCACTGTTGTGTGACGTTAGTTTCATAGGTTATGTTAGATTTAGGGATGGGAAAAGTACAAAAACAATACTTATTACGGGTTGAAATACCAATATTTTCGACGAAGTGCTTAAAAAATTAATATTTTTGCATTGTAGTTTTAATGAACCTAAGCTAACAGAATAATTTTAAAGTGGTTATTTTTGCACTATGACAGAAGATACAAACAATACAAGAACGCCATTAAGTGAACTGGGAGAGTTTACACTTATTAACCACTTAACTAGGAACTTTTTAAATAAGCGAAATACTTCCATTAAAGGAGTAGGAGACGATGCTGCCGTAATTGATCCATGCAATGAACAAGTTGTTTTGACTACGGACATATTGATTGAAGGAGTTCATTTTGATTTGAGCTATATGCCTCTAAAACATCTTGGTTATAAGGCTGTTGTCGTAAATCTGTCTGATGTTTGCGCAATGAATGCTATACCTACACAAGTAACAGTTTCTATTGCTGTTTCTAATAGATTTTCTGTGGAAGCTTTAGAAGATTTCTACGCTGGAATCAAAACGGCATGTGATATTTATGATGTGGACTTGGTAGGTGGTGATACCACGAGTTCTGTAACAGGATTGGTTATTTCTGTTACTGCTATTGGTATGATAAAGTCAGAAAATATAGTTTATCGAAACGGCGCTAAACCTAATGATTTGTTGGTAGTTACAGGCGATATCGGGGGTGCTTATATGGGTTTGCAAGTTTTAGAACGCGAAAAAGAGGTTTTTAAAGTCAATCCAAATAACCAGCCAGATTTATCCATGTATTCTTACATTATCGAAAGGCAGTTAAAGCCTGAAGCTAGAAAGGATATTGTGGAATTATTGAAGAATCTTAAAGTAAAACCAACATCTATGATTGATATCAGTGATGGACTATCTTCTGAAATCATTCATTTGTGTAAACAAAGCGAGGTCGGAGTTGAATTATATGAAAACAAAATTCCTTTAGACCCGCAAGTTATCTCAGTTTGTGAAGAATTTGATTTAGATAGCACAACAATCGCCTTAAGTGGAGGCGAAGATTACGAACTTTTAATGACAGTGTCGCAACAAGATTACGATAAAATTAAAGGTAATCCTAACTTAACAGTTATTGGTTTTATTACAGAAGCAGCTGCAGGGATGAATTTAATTACTAGAGCTGAAACAAAAATTGAATTAATTGCCAGAGGTTGGAAATCGTTTTAGATTAGCTACTTAAAGATACTTTTTTTGACTTTCTAATTTGATGGATACGCTCTAAAGTTTGATTGATCTCTTTGCGTTTATCGTTGAGCAGAATTATTTTACCATTACTTGAAGTGGTTGCTTGCTGACTGCAGTTTTTACACTTATACTCTTTAACATGATTAGTGACGTGTTTGGTAATAACTAATTTGTGGCCGTACAGTGCACAGTTGAGATGTTTCATTTCTTTAAAATTGCTATTAATAGAGGTCTTTAAAGATATGAAATACAAATGTTATGCAATATTTCTCAACTCATAAATCGATGAAGTGAACGATTTTTCCTTCAAGCGCAGTCTTTTACTATTGTAAACACGTTCTAAAACACGATTGATCTCTTGATATTTGGGCGTTAAAGCTGTTAAATTTCCTTTGCTATCGGTTGTTAGTTGATGGTTACAACACTTGCAAGTGTACTCTTTAACATGAGATGTTACATTTTTGCTTACCTCATATCTATGGCCAATAAGTTCACAAACAAACTTTAAGGCGCTTTGCTGAGTAGTAGGTTTTTTCATGTCCGTGGATTTTAAGAATGCTTAAATTTAGGAAAACATTCACAATTAAACGTCTAAAAGCTATAACTTTTCGACGAAAGAACTAATTATGTAAGAAAATTCTTTAATATTTTCTACATGACTCATGTGTCCACCCTCAAGTTCATGAAATTCGCCATTTAAATATGGTTTTAATACTGAAAGGTGTTTTTGATCAATAACCGTGTCATAAGTTCCTGTTACAATAAGGGTTTTTATTTTACCATCTGCAATCACATGTTTTAAATCGCTTCTTACTTTCATGCCTTCTAGCGCCGCGATAATTCCTTGAACACCGGTATTAAGTGCTTGATTTTGAATTTTATTAATTGATGGTTCCAATTTTTTATGGTTTTCAATCCAAAATAACTGTTTAATGGATTCCGCTATAAATGATGTTCTGTGTTTTTTAACTGCAGTAATAGCTCTGGTCCTATTTTGTTTCTTTTCTTCTGAATCTGCCGATGTTGTTGAATTAAGCAATCCAAGACCAATAATACTTTTAGGGAACTTGTTGGCCAAAGCCAAGCTTACATAACCACCCATTGAATGGCCAAAAACCACATAACGTCGCAATTTAAGATGATCTAAAACCGCCTTAACGGCTTCAGCCATGTCGTCCATAGTATGCACATAAGCTAACGAATCGGTTTTACCGTGCCCCAGTAAATCTATACATATAATTCTGTATGAAGGTTTTATTGTTGATATGAGTGTTTCCCACATTTCAAGATTTTCTAGAAATCCATGCAAAAAAACCAAAGCACGTCCTTTTCCTCTTTCTTTATAATGAATAGAAATGCCTTTGTAATTAATGAATTCAGAAATCACTGTAAAATTGATTAAGAGTTCATGATGTCTTCAATTTCGTCAACTTCAATTGGAATGTTTCTCATAAGGTTTAATGGTTCACCCGACGGCTGTACAACCAAGTCGTCTTCTAATCGTATCCCAAATCCTTCCTCAGGGATATAAATTCCTGGTTCTACAGTAAACACCATATTGGGCTCGATTGGTGAATGTAACAATCCATAGTCATGGGTATCTAAGCCAATATGATGGCTCGTGCCGTGCATAAAATATTTTTTGTAAGCTGGCCAATCGGGATTTTCATTTTGTACATCAGCTTTATCAAGCAAACCCAATCCAAGTAATTCGGAAGTCATTAATTTCCCTACTTCAACATGATAAGATTCCCAATAGGCTCCAGGAATCAAAAGTTTACTAGCTTCATTTTTCACTCTATTTACAGCATTGTATACTTCTTTTTGGCGCTTAGTAAATTTGCCGGAAACCGGAATTGTTCTAGTCATATCCGAGCTGTAATTGGCATATTCAGCACCCACATCAAGTAATATTAAATCACCTTTTTTGCATTGATTGTTGTTTTGAATGTAATGCAATACATTGGCATTATTGCCCGATGCAATAATAGGAGTATAAGCAAACCCTTTGGAGCGATTGCGCAAAAATTCGTGCATAAATTCGGCTTCAATTTCGTATTCCCAAACATTGGGTTTTACAAAATTTAAAATCCGTCGGAAACCTTTTTCGGTAATATCACAGGCTTGTTGCATCAGATCAATTTCTATGGCATCTTTTACGGATCTTAATTTCTGTAAAATGGGATTACTTTTTGCAACTTGATGTGCGGGATATTTGTTTTTTAACCATTTGGTAAAGCGATCCTCTCGGGTTTCGGTTTCTACATTAGCTCTGTAGTGTTCATTGGTATTGATATATACCGTTTCGCTTTGGGTCATTAATTCAAAAAGAATTTTTTCTAAATCTTGAAGCCAATACACTGTTGTTACGCCCGAAGTCTCAAAGGCTTTTTCTTTAGTGAGTTTTTCACCTTCCCAAACCGCAATATGCGCATTGGTTTCTTTAAGGAATAAAATTTCTCGATGTTTTTCTTTTGGACTATCAGGAAATATAACCAGTACACTTTCCTCTTGATCCACACCACTCAAGTAAAAAATATCGCGATGCTGTTGAAAAGGCATGGTGCTGTCAGCACCAATAGGGTAAATATCGTTAGAATTAAAAATAGCCAAGCTTTTAGGCTTCATTTGAGAAGCAAAATTTTGGCGGTTTTCTATAAAAAGTGAGTTGTTTATTTGAGAATATTTCATGATAAAAAAAGTTTTATTGGTATACAAATGTAAGGATGTTACCTATAATTACACTATTCTTTATATTTGACAACTTATATTTGATATAATATCATGAATTTATTAAAGTCTACTTTTTTTTCGATAATAGTTATGTCATTTTCATTGGCGTTTGCCCAAGAACTATTATACGAAGTTTCGATGCAGGAACAAATTGAAAACTCCCATGTAATTATTGAGGGCAAAGTAGTGTCAAAAGTCTCATATTGGAATTCTCAACAAACCAACATATTTACCGTTAATACTGTTGAGGTACACAAATTTTTTAAAGGAAATAGCGCCTCACAGGTTGAAATTATTACACCTGGAGGTACAGTTGGCTTAACAGCTGAAATGGTCATTCCTTCTTTAGAACTGGTACCAAACGACGAAGGTTTGTTTATGTTGCAAACTGCGGATCTAAACCTGCAAAGAAGCGAAACAAATACGCCTGTGTATGCTGCTTTTAGCGACACACAAGGATTTTATAAATATAACTATTCTAACAATTCTGCTGTTAATCCGTTTAATCAAATATTTGGTATTGATGATAATTTTTATCAAAACATTATTCATCAAACGCAAACCGCACCTGTAAAAATTACCAATTTTGACGTCAACGAGCAATTGGACGTTTTAAATCAAAACAGAGGAATTAATAACGTTTCAAGCATTTCACCAACAGTATCTGCAGCGGGAACGGGTTCAATATTAACTATTAATGGCGTAGGTTTTGCACCTGCCGGATTAACCGGTACCATATCATTTCCAGATGCTAACAATGGTGGCGCAACTTATTTTGAAACTTTAGAATCTCAGGTAATTAGTTGGACAGACACACAAATACAAGTGGAAATTCCTTCTCGTGCAGGAACCGGTCAGGTAAGAATCGATACGTTTATTGGTCCGGTATTTACATCGGTATTAACGATAGATTATGCCCAACTTAATGTGGTTTCTGATTTTACAGGCGTACCTAGGGCGTATCAAACACAACATGTTGACGAGAATTTTATTGGGGGAATGACCTGGCAAATGAACAATAATTTCAATAATAACGTTCCCGCGAGAGACTCATTTATCAGATCATTCGATACCTGGGTTTGTGAAACTGGTATAAATTGGATTTTAGGTAGCTCTACGGCCGTTGACGTAGCTGAATTCGATAATATTAATATTGTGCGCTTCGACGTTGGTGCCGAACTGCCAGCTGGTGTTTTAGGTAGAACCTCGTCTTATTGGAATGGTTGTGCCCAGGGCCCTGACGTAAATTGGTTTGTTGCAGAGCTCGATATTGTCTATAATGATGGAATTAATTGGAATTTTGGTCCAGGATTTCCATCTCCGGGTCAAATTGACTTTGAGTCAGTTTCTGTTCATGAACTTGGGCATGCACATCAACTAGGCCACGTTATCGATAATAGTAAAATTATGTTTTGGTCTGCTGGACCAGGATCTGCAAATAGAATCTTGTCTGATGAAGATATTGCAGGAGCAAATGACGTTCAAAGCCGAAGCACTTCTAATCCTGTTTGTGGATTGGAAGTTATGACAAATACCAGCTCCAGTTGTTTTTTAAGTGTTTCAGATGAATTCGTGGCTGAAAGTATTTACTTGTTTCCCAATCCAACCAAAGATGTTCTCAATATTACATTGCGTAGCGGTATTACTCTGAATAATATCCAAATTTATGATTTAAGCGGTAAATTAGTATTAAAGCATACTGTTAAAAAAGAACAATTAAGCAACAATATTCAATTGTTTGTTTCGAATTTCAGCAGTGGCATGTACTTTGTTGAACTAAACAGAGGGTCTACAAAAACTGTAAAAAAATTATTGATAGAATAATTTCTGACTTATTTATATAATAAATGAGCTAATTTTTTAAAGGCAGCTTTTTTTAACCTTACCTTAGTTTTGGCCTACACAAAGAAATGCGTATTTTCATGCTATTAAAAACCATCCCACATGAAACGCATTTTATTATTCCTCTTTTTAAACTTTTTACTTCTAAATTTTCACTTTTCTCAACCAGCACCAACAGATGCAAAAGACCTTGTAAATGCCTTAAAATCTCTCGAAGATTTACAAAACAATTCTTTAGTAAAACAAGTTGAATTTAAAAATATAGGCCCAACCATAATGAGTGGTCGCGTTACAGATTTGGCTGTAAATCCCAATAATCCTTCGGAATTCTACGTGGCATATGCCTCAGGAGGTCTTTGGCATACCACTAATAACGGCACCAGTTTCACACCAATATTAGACAATAGCAATACCCAAAATGTCGGCGATATCGCTGTGCATTGGCCAAGCAGAACAATATGGGTCGGCACAGGAGAAAATAATGCCTCTCGATCATCGTATGCAGGTATCGGGCTTTTAAAATCGACAGATAATGGAGAAAATTGGGAATTTATGGGATTGGCAGATTCGCATCATATAGGCCGCATTCTTATTAATCCAAGCGATGTAAATGAAGTGGTTGTTGGCGTTACGGGCCATTTATACTCACCTAACAAAGAACGCGGAATTTATAAAACCTCCGACGGCGGAAACAACTGGAAACAAACCTTGTTTGTCGATGATCTTAGCGGCATCATTGATATGCAACATAGTCCAGATAATTTTAATGTCATGTTCGCAACGGCTTGGACAAAAGACCGCAAGGCATGGAATTTTGAGGGCAGTGGCAATAATTCGGCTATTTTTAAAAGTACCGATGCAGGAAATACTTGGTTTAAAATCTCGACACCCGAAAGTGGATTTCCAACCGGTAACGGTGTCGGAAGAATAGGCTTAGCGGTTTATAATGACGATGTAATTTATACAATTCACGACAATCAATTTCGCAGGCCTTCAGTTGTAGCACAAAAGGAAAATGACGAACTAACCAAAGAAGATTTTAAAACAATATCCGTAGAAGCATTTTTGAACCTCGACGATAAGCGACTAAATAATTATTTAAAATCGAATGGTTTTCAAGAAAAATACCGCGCCGAAAATGTAAAACATTTGGTTAGAAATGGTAACGTCAAACCGATTGATTTATCTAAATATCTAGAAGACGCCAACTCATTGTTATTTGATACCGAAGTTATTGGTGCCGAAGTTTACAAAAGTACCGATGGTGGAAAAACTTGGCGCAAAACACACACTGATTATTTAGATGGTATTTATTATAGTTATGGTTATTACTTTGGTCATATTTACGTGTCTCCAGCCAATCAAGATCATATTTATATATATGGAGTTCCCATTTTAAAATCTAAAGATGGCGGTAAGTCTTTTGAAAGCATGGATGCGGAAAATGTGCATGTCGATCATCATGCGCTTTGGATAAATCCTAAAAATCCAAATCATATCATAAACGGTAACGATGGCGGCGTTAATATAACTTATGATGACGGTAAGAATTGGATTAAAAACAATTCAGAAGCTGTTGGTCAATATTATTATATAAATGTTGACAATCAAAAACCATATCAAGTTTATGGAGGTTTACAAGACAATGGTGTTTGGGTTGGACCACATAATGCAAGAAATGATTTTAGATGGCAACAAACAGGCGAGTATCCTTGGAAATCGATTATGGGTGGTGATGGAAT
Organism: Paucihalobacter sp.; assembly: GCF_036825875.1. Classification (NCBI taxonomy): domain Bacteria; kingdom Pseudomonadati; phylum Bacteroidota; class Flavobacteriia; order Flavobacteriales; family Flavobacteriaceae; genus Paucihalobacter; species Paucihalobacter sp. The sequence goes on from NZ_DAISXK010000007.1 coordinate 52,451, forward strand.
GCAGGTTCAAATTGATGAAAGAAATCCATCAATAGTTTATACTGGATTTCAGTTTGGAAACTATTTCAGATTAGATCGTGATAAAGGCACACAAACTTACATTCAACCTAAACATGAATTGGGCGAGAATCCTTATCGATTTAACTGGCAAACCCCAATTCTGTTGTCAAAACACAATCAAGATATTCTGTATTTCGGTGGCAATAAATTAATGCGTTCCATGAATCAAGGTAACAACTGGGAAGCTATAAGCCCCGATTTAACAAAAGGTGGACAAAAAGGAAATGTGGCCTATGGCACCATCACAAGTATCAGCGAAAGTCCGTTTCAATTTGGACTCATTTATACAGGTAGCGATGATGGATTGGTTTATATTACCAAAAACTCAGGAAGCTCATGGGATTTAATCACAAAAAACTTACCTAAGGATTTATGGGTGAGTCGCGTTATTGCCTCTCAACATAAAAAAGAACGCGTATTTGTAACTTTGAACGGTTACCGCTGGGATGATTTTAAAACCTATGTTTATATAAGCGATGATTATGGCATAACTTGGAAATCAATCTCGAGCAACATTGCAACATCACCAGTTAACGTGATAAAGGAAGACCCAGTAAATGCCGATATACTTTATTTAGGAACCGATAATGCCGCCTATGTGTCTTTGAACCTTGGCGAAAGTTGGGAGCTTTTTTCTAAAGGTATCCCTAAAGTAGCTGTGCACGATTTGGTGATACAACCAGAAGCAAAACACTTACTTTTAGGAACGCACGGTCGCAGTATTTACAAAGCCGATATAGCGCCAATTCAAAAGTACAACAGCAATTTTTTAAGTACATCAACCACAATTTTCGAACTGGACCCTGTACGGTTTTCCCCACGTTGGGGCAGCAAGCGCCATGCTTGGTCTAATGCATTTGAACCCAAAATAAAGGTGGGATTTTTTAGTAATACCAAGGAAATCAAAAGTATTTCAGTAATGGCTGAAGATGGCACTATTTTAAAAACAGAAACTTTTGACGCAGCTAAAGGATTTAATTATTGGACTTATAATTTATCCGTTGGTCAAAATGCTGAAAAATTAGAATTAAAACCTGCTGCTAACGCAACTCTTTATCTGTCACAAGGAATGTACAGCATACAAATAGGCGATTCAAAAACAAGCTTGGAGGTGAAATAATCTAAAGCAAGGCTATGTTTCTCTAATCCGCATTGTTTTTATCAATTATAAATAAATAATAAAAATAAAGTCTTATTGTAAAAAATTACTTTGAGACGTATCTTTGTCAACAAATAATTAAATAATAGAACCCGATGAGTGGAATTTTGAATTCAACAGTAGGTAGAAAATTCGCCATGGCAATTTCTGCCTTTTTTCTAATGGTGTTTTTACTTCAACATTTTGCGATAAATATTACTTCAACCTTTAGTTCACAAACCTTTAATGAAATTTCGCATTTCATGGGGACAAATCCGTTGGTTCAGTACGCTTTACAGCCAGTTTTAATTTTTGGAGTTATTTTTCACTTTGTCATGGGATTTGTTTTGGAATATAGAAACAACAAAGCAAGACCAGTAAAATATGCCGTTAACAACGGAAACGATAATTCAACATGGGTTTCAAGAAATATGTTGTTAAGCGGATTGGTAATTTTAGCCTTTATGGTACTGCATTTTATCGATTTTTGGATTCCTGAAATCAATACCAAATACATTCAAGGTGATATGAGTGGCTTATTATCCGATGGTGAAGGCTATCGCTATTACGAAGAATTGGTTCACAAATTTGAAAGCCCTATAAGAACAGCGGCATACAGCATAGCTTTTATTTTATTGTCTATGCATTTAGTTCACGGATTTAATTCGGCCTTTCAGTCGGTTGGAGCCAATAACAAATATACAAGAGGTTTAAAAGGCTTCGGAAAATTATACGCCATAGGAATTCCACTTGGATTTATTTTCATTGCACTTTTCCACCATTTTAATCATTAAAAACAGCATTATGTCAATATTAGATTCAAAAGTACCTGAAGGACCACTTGCTGAAAAGTGGAAAAATCATAAAAGCAATATCAACCTTGTAAGCCCGGCTAATAAGCGTAACATCGATATCATAGTCGTTGGAACTGGTTTGGCTGGCGGTTCAGCTGCGGCAACCTTGGCAGAGCTAGGATATAACGTAAAAGCATTTTGCTTTCAAGATTCTGCTAGACGTGCGCATTCCATTGCAGCACAAGGTGGCATTAATGCCGCTAAAAACTATCAAGGCGACGGCGATTCAACTTACCGATTATTTTATGATACCGTTAAGGGTGGCGACTACCGTTCACGCGAATCAAACGTACATCGTTTGGCTGAGGTGTCTACCAATATTATTGACCAATGTGTGGCTCAAGGAGTTCCTTTTGCAAGAGAATACGGCGGCTTGCTAGACAACCGTTCGTTTGGAGGTGTATTGGTTTCAAGAACTTTCTATGCCAAAGGACAAACGGGTCAGCAATTATTATTAGGCGCTTACTCTGCCATGAACCGTCAAATTGGTCGTGGTAAAATTAAAATGTATGCACGCCACGAAATGCTAGATGTGGTTATTGTAGATGGAAAAGCACGTGGCATCATTGCTAGAAATTTAGTAACCGGTGAAATTGAACGTCATTCAGCACATGCCATTGTATTAGGAACAGGTGGCTATGGTAACTTATTCTACTTGTCTACTTATGCCATGGGAAGCAATGTAACGGCTGCTTGGAAAGCTCATAAACGAGGTGCCTTTTTTGCCAATCCTTGCTTTACGCAAATTCACCCAACTTGTATTCCAGTTTCTGGCGATCACCAGTCTAAATTAACGTTGATGTCTGAATCTTTGAGAAACGATGGTCGTATTTGGGTCCCTAAGAATATGGAAGATGCAAAAGCAATTAGAGAAGGCAAATTAAAACCAGTCGATTTACCAGAAGATAAAAGAGATTATTATCTAGAAAGAAGATATCCTGCTTTTGGAAATTTAGTGCCAAGAGACGTGGCCTCAAGAGCAGCGAAAGAACGTTGCGATTCTGGTTTTGGCGTGAATAAAACAGGCGAAGCTGTATTTTTAGATTTTGCCGCGGCAATTCAACGTTACGGAAAAGAACAAGCCCACGTTAAAGGGTTAGATGAAAACGATTTAACCTTAGTTACCAAACTAGGAAAAGAGGTCGTTGCGAGTAAATATGGGAACTTATTCCAGATGTATGAAAAAATTGTAGACCAAAACCCATACGAAACACCAATGATGATTTACCCTGCGGTGCATTACACCATGGGCGGACTTTGGGTAGATTATAATTTGATGACCACTGTTCCTGGCTTGTATGCCATTGGTGAAGCTAACTTCTCCGATCATGGCGCAAACCGTTTGGGCGCTTCTGCCTTAATGCAAGGTTTGGCAGATGGTTATTTTGTATTGCCTTATACCATTGGAGATTATTTAGCTAATGATATTAGAACAGGAAAAATTCCAACAGATTCGCCAGAATTTGAGGCATCAGAAACCTATGTTGGCGAAAACCTCAATAAATTAATTAACAACAAAGGCACGAAGTCTGTAGATTATTTCCATAAGAAATTAGGTAAAATCATGTGGAACAAATGCGGTATGGCGCGCAATAGAGAGCATTTACAAGAAGCGATTGAAGAAATTAAACAAGTAAGAGAAGAATTCTGGAAGGACGTTTTTGTACCAGGAGCCGAAAATGAATATAACGAAGAATTAGCGAAAGCTGGTCGTGTAGCCGATTTCTTAGAATTAGGTGAACTATTCGCCAAAGACGCTTTAGAAAGAGAAGAGTCTTGTGGTGGACATTTTAGAGAAGAACACCAAACAGAAAATGGAGAAGCCTTAAGAAGACCAGAGTATCAGTATGTGTCCGCTTGGGAATACAAAGGCCAACCTAGCCAAGCGATACACCATAAAGAAGACTTAGTTTACGAAAATATAGAAGTAAAAGAAAGAAGCTATAAATAAGTATGAAAAAAATAACTTTACTTTTAGTAGCGCTTTTGTTTTCAACTATTTCCCAAGCTCAAGTCTTGAAAAAGCCTTCAGAAGGCAAGGCTTTGGTATATATCATGAGAAGTAACACTGGTGATGGGCTTAATTTTAGAGTATACGATAAAGAAATTTTTCTTGGGGCATTACCACCAAGAGCTTATTTTACTTATGAATGTGATCCTGGTGAGCATTTGTTTTGGGCAGCATCGGAAAACAGAGATTATGTTGAGGCAACTTTAGAAGCTGGTAAAACTTATGTCATAGATTTAAGATCTAAAATAGGTGTTTTCATTGCTGCGGTTGGCGTAGAGCCTTATTCTCCTGACAATCAAAAACACGTGAAACGCGTTCAAAAAGTTATAAATAAGCATATAAATGCTAATGTTGTTGATCAAAATAGATCAGAAGAAAAAATTGAAAATATAGAGAAGGCCATGAATGCCTATAACAACATAAAAGATAATAAATATTCAAAAATAAAGCGGCTTACAGCCACTATGAATTTTAATAACGAATAAAAAAATAGCACACTAGATATGAAACTTACGTTGAAAATCTGGCGTCAAAAAAACGCCAATGAAAAAGGAAAAATGGTTACGTATGATATAAAAGAGGTATCGCCAGATATGTCATTTCTTGAAATGTTAGATGTACTTAACCAAGATTTAATTGAAAAAGGACAAGAGCCGGTTGCTTTCGATCATGATTGTCGCGAGGGAATTTGCGGAAGTTGTTCCATGTTCGTGAACGGTAGAGCACACGGCCCAGATTCTAGAATCACCGTTTGCCAATTGCACATGCGAAGCTTTAAGGACGGCGATACCATACATATTGAACCATGGCGCGCAACTGCGTTTCCAGTAATTAAAGACTTGATTGTTGACCGTTCGTCTTTCGATCGTATTCAGCAAGCTGGTGGATTTATTTCAGTTAATACCTCTGGAAACACCATCGATGCCAACGCAATTCCTATAGACAAACACGATGCCGACAAAGCATTTGATGCCGCAACTTGTATTGGTTGTGGTGCTTGTGTAGCGAGTTGTAAAAACTCTAGCGCCATGCTATTTGTGTCGGCTAAAGTTTCGCAATATGCGTTGCTACCGCAAGGAAAAGTAGAAGCTACAGACCGCGTGTTAAATATGGTGAAACAAATGGACGCCGAAGGTTTTGGTAACTGTACCAATACTGGCGCGTGCGAAGTGGAATGTCCAAAAGGAATTTCACTAGAAAATATCGCACGTATGAATAGAGAATATTTAGCGGCTAGTTTTAAAGGCTAATACGCTCATTAAAATCATTTATCATAAAAAATCCCAAGGTGTCATTGGGATTTTTTATTTTACACCCATAAATTCGAAATAAATTTGCAGCCAGCATTAACATATTATCAAGAACGATTAAACGCGTTTCAGAATCAAATTAAAACACTAACTACTAAATTAAATATGCTAAGTGTTTTGAGGATTTTAGTCTTTTTAGCAACAATTACAGGCGTTTATTTTTTAAACCATAACTGGCTTATAACTACGTTTATTTTGGTAATTGGCACGGCGCTTTTCTTGTGGCTACTTTCCAGATATACCGATTTCAAACATCAAAAGCGATTTGTAAAATTATTGTTTAAAATCAATCAAGACGAAATTGAAATCGTAAACGGTACCTATAAAAACAGAGCCGATGGCTTACAGTACTTAAATCCTCAACATCCCTATAGCTTAGATATTGACCTCTTTGGGAAGGGTTCGTTTTTTCAATATGTCAATCGAACGGCTACCCAAGAAGGTGAAACATTGCTTGCGAATCTCTTGCTCGAAAACAGCATCGAAAACATTCCAAATAAACAAGCAGCCATCAACGAATTAGCTCAACAACATGCCTGGCGTCAAGAATATACGGCCACTGCTAAAATGATTGATACCGAACACAACAGTGCCGAGGTTTTAAAATGGCTTCAAACTTACCGCAGTCAATTTAGTAAAACACATTTAAAACTTTCCGCCTTATTCAGTGCAGCTTCTCTGGTGGTAATTGCCGTAGTGGCGGCACAAGGCTTAAGTTTAATGTTTTTAGGTTATTGGCTTTTATTTGGCTTGGCAATTTCAGCATTGTATTTAAAAAAAGTGAATCAGTTATCGGCACTAAGCAGTAAAGCCAAAGACGTGTTGAAATCCTATGCGAGTTTGCTCGATAAAATTGAAACAGCAAACTTCAAATCGGCAATTTTAGCCGAAAAACAACAACAAATTACTGATAATGGAACCAAAGCCTCAACTGTATTGTTGCGGCTTTCAAAATCTATAGACCACCTAGACAATCGGAACAATATCATATGGGCATTTTTGGCCAATGGGTTTTTTCTGGTAGATTTAAGGCAAAGTTACCGCATAGAAAAATGGATTTCTAAATACGGTCACTTAGCTGAAACATGGTTTAGTACCATTTCTTTTTTCGATGCTTATAATACTTTGGGCACCTATACATTCAACCATCCAGAATCTGTATTTCCAACCATAAGCACAAATAGTCCGGCCATTTCAGCAATGGCTTTGGCACATCCTTTAATTGAACGCGATAAACGCATCCCAAGTGATGTGAACATTAACAACCAAGAATTCTTTATTGTTACTGGGGCCAACATGGCGGGCAAAAGCACGTTTTTAAGAACCATAGGTTTGCATATTGTTATGGCAAATGTAGGATTGCCGGTATGTGCCGCGAAGAGCACATATAACCCAGTAAAGCTTATAACTAGTATGCGCACGACCGATTCGTTAACCGATGAAAGTTCCTACTTTTTCTCAGAACTTACGCGATTAAAGTTTGTAGTTGATACACTTGCCACAACACCACATTTTGTGATTTTAGATGAAATTTTAAAAGGCACCAACAGTACCGATAAAGCCATTGGCTCTCGTAAATTTGTTGAAAAACTGATCACCTTAAACGCTACAGGCATCATCGCCACCCACGATTTGAGCTTATGTGAAATAGAAGCCACCCAAACCGCCGTTAAAAATTATTACTTCGATGCGGAGATTAAAAACGACGACCTCTATTTTGATTACAAATTAAAACAAGGCATTTGCCAAAACATGAATGCCAGCTTTTTATTGAAGAAGATGCGGATTGTGGAGTAGGTTGGTTTAGATTAAAATTTAAACATCACTTTTGATATTTAACCACAAAGCACGCGAAGAAGGCACAAAGTTCACAAAGTAAAAAAATTACATTTATTAAAAAACACAACTTAGTGATCTTCGTGTAAAACTTCGTGCCCTTAGTGGTTAAAAAATAGATAATTATATTTAGCATATTACACCCTAAGACATTTAGAACAGATGTCACACCTGTCCGCTAACAGGCAGGGATTTAAACCGATTAGATTTTTTAACGATACTGTAATGCTCTGTGTAACAATTTCACCACAGAATCTTTGAGGTAGAAAATGACGCTCCACAACCTATTAACAAACAACTAAACACAAACAAAACTCTTAATAAAATGTTAAATTTTAATGATAAAAACCTCAAACCTTTACGGTTTTTCCGTACAATGCAGTAATAACGGGGTGTGCAAGACGTAAAGAATTAACAGTTAATAACTTATGTGAAAAATAATTAAAAATCAGTTTGCTTTAATCGTTTTTTTTTTTTTTGCTTTGTAAGGTCTATTGCTATTAATGAATAAGTTACAAGGCTATTTATTATAGCATTAGACACCTAGATTAATCTAAATATCCGGTACCGGTTTATTTAAAAATCTCCTTGTAAAGCCTTGTATCCTTGTAAAGCCTTGTATCCTTGTAAAGCCTTGTAAATAGTTATTTACTAACCAAGCCGTAAGGCTTACTTAAAATTTAGAATTATGAAACAAAAGGTTTTTAGTTTATTAGCTGTTCTTCTATTTATGAGTGGCTCAATTAATGCAAGTATAAATTTTCCAACATGCGAAGAAACAATTCTTCATATTATTGAGGTACTAGAACGACCAGAAGATGAAGGAGGTTTAGGTTGTTTAGATACTGATGATTATAATGAGCTTTATTCAGTATTGTACAATCATTATTGTAATTAAAACTATCAAAACATGATTTTTGTTAAGTATTTTAATTTTTTGTTTTTTGTTTTATTAAACCTATCTCTCTATTCACAAAATTCTCTGAACGTAGTTGCAACTTATAAATTAAAAACTCAATCCTCAGGCAAAGTTGTTAAGGAAAGTAACATAAGTGAAGTTAGGGAGGTTTTAAATGGTATGAATAAGAATTTTGACAATCTAGAATATCTATTGTATTGTAATTCTTATTCAAGTATTTATTTTTTAAAAGAAAAGCTTCAAATCAATGATGATATTGGATACAAAGTTGCATCAATATTTGGTGGTTCTGGTATTTATTACATAGATATAAATAAAGAACTTAAACTAATTCAAAAGAAAGCTTTCGGTGAAACCTTTAATGTAATTTACCCGCTTAATGATGAAAGTTGGATTATTCATAAAGAGTCAAAAATAATTGATGGATATACTTGTTTTAAGGCAACTTCTATCAAAGAGGAATATGACTATCAAAGAAAAATGAATATAACTACCAACTTTATAGTATGGTTTACTCCAGATATTCCATTGCCCTTTGGACCAAAAGGATTTAGTGGATTACCTGGTTTAATCATGGAGGCTGTAATAAATAAAAATACAGTTCTTTATATCACAAATATTAATTTTAATTCCACTGATGTTGAAAAAAAATTAATAAAACCAAAGAAGGGTAAAAATATAACAAAAGATGAATATTTAAAACTTTCAGCTAGTATTAGAGAGAAGAATTAAAAAATTAAGAAATCTAAATTCAGATAACTTAAATGGTTGAATAATGAGGAAATCAGTTCATGTTGAATAGAATATGAATCAAAAAAAAATTAGGTACTTATATTTAAAATTAAAGCTTATAATCCTGCCGTTTATGGCAGGATTTTTCTCTCTTACTCACGCCCAACAAATCCAAGTAACCGGCAAAGTTACCGATAGCCTTCAAAACCCATTGGTCTATGCAAATATTTTAGCAATTTTTCGAGTATTCACCGCAAACACGCTAAGAACACAAAGTAATGTTCTCTTTGAACTTTGTGTATAACTTGGTGCCCTTAGTGGTTAAAAGAAGTGATTACCTTAAACTCATTAAAATTCATCGCTAAGACGCTAAAAACGCCAAGTAAAGTTCTCTGCGCCCTTTGCGCCTTCGCGGTAAAAAAATAAATATCACAACCCATTAACAAACATATAAATACCAAACTAACTCTTAACAAAACGCTAAAGTTTTAGCCATAAAACCTCTAACCATTACGGTTTTTCCACACATTGCAGCAATAACGCGGTGTGCGAGGCGTAAAAATTTAACAATTAATAAGTTAACTAAAAATTTTTAAAATTTTATTAGGTAGAGTAAATTTTTTTTTTAAAAATTTGTAATGTTGTTAAGCGCAATTAAACTTTACAAGTGGTTTAATGACAGGCAACAACAAACCTAAATGCATTTAACCCAAACCAACGTTGGTTTATTTTTATTACTTGTACACTTGTAACATTTATATCACTTGTAACTCACTTGTACCACTTGTAATTTTTTAAACTTGTAAAAACAAATTAGTTATTAATCAACCAGCCTAACGGCGGTTTAAATTTTAAAAATTATGAAACGTAAAGTTTTTAGTGTATTTACATGTGTATTATTAATTAGTAGTTCGTTGAGTATGGCACCTATTGCTGAGGATGATGGAAATTCACCTTCACAATGTGCTCAATGGGCCAGAGAAACTACACTTCAATTTGCTGCTGCTGCCGGTGAAGACCCTAATGGGGAGCATCTTGAATATTGGCTAAGTATTTACAGAGTGCTATATATAGGATGTTTGAATGGCTAAATTTAATTGGAGGCTGTAATGCAATATAAGTCAGCCTCCATTTATTTTTTTAAAAAATCAAATAATTCGTATTTTTTAAAATCTTATTCGATCATAGTTTATTTTTAATTTTTTAAAAATTATAATCAATGTTAAAAAATTTTTTTATAATACTGCTATTATGTGGTTTAAATCAGTTTTCGTGGTCTCAAATTAAAAACGGTAAGATTACATACATAGCAAGTTTTAATAAAGATATATTTTTAGAGGCTAAGGATTTAGACAAGAATATGTTAACTATGGTAAATAATTCATACAATGTACAATTGGAGTTAATTTTTATCGATTTTCAATCTATTTGTACTGGAATTAAAGAAATGGAAAGTGATTTAAAGAAAGGTTTCAATATTACCGCTAATTTCGCAGGTTATAATAATATATTCTATTTCGATAAAGAAAATAATTATGGATTAAAATCATTAGCCCCAATTGATGGCGTAAATTATTTGATGACAATAACGACTCCTGAATGGAAACTCACAAAGGAAACAAAAAAAATTGGTAACTACATCACTTACAAGGCCATACAAATAAATAAAAACACGAAGTTTGAAACAATAGCTTGGTATGCTCCAGAAATTCCGCTGTCGTTTGGACCCGCAATGTATAACGGATTACCTGGATTAATTTTAGAAGTTAATAGTCCTATGATTAATTTTACAGCTACTAAAGTTAGCTTAGATAATTTGAAGTTAAAACAAATTGAAAAGCCAAAGGGCATTTTAATATCCGAAGATGAATTTCGAAAGAAATTTGGTTCAGTTTTTAATGAAAATTAATGATATTAATTAGTGAAAATCGCAAAAGGACATTATTTTTTCTTCTGGTTACATTATTTTCTTTGTTAAGCTTTAGCCAACAAATCCAAGTCACCGGCAAAGTCACCGATAGCCTTCAAAACCCCTTAGGCTACGCCAATATTTTAGCCATGCCCGAGGCAGACGACCAAGAGGTGCGTTTTGCAATTACCACAGATAACGGTAGCTACCAATTAGGCTTGGCAAAAAACCAAACCTATGAGCTAACCGTGAGTTTTTTGGGTTATGTTAGCCAAAAACTCACTCTCACCACCGGCACAGATAACCTGATTAAAAACTTTATCTTAAGAGAAAGCACCGATCAGCTCACCGAGATCACCCTAAATTACACGCCGCCCATTACCGTTAAAAAAGACACCCTTACTTACAGGCTAGATGCCTTTACCACCGGTGAAGAACGCAAACTTCGCGACGCCCTTAAAAAACTACCTGGTATTGAGGTAGATAAAGCTGGTAATGTGACCTCTCAAGGCCGCAGAATCACCAAAGTGTTGGTAGAAAATAAAACCTTTTTTACCGGAGATAGCAAGTTGGCAGTAAACAACATCCCAGCAGATGCCGTTAACGAAGTTGAAATTTTAGATAATTACAACGATGTACCCATGCTTAAAGGTCTTCAAGATAACGAAGATTTGGCCATGAACATCAAACTTAAAGAAGACAAGAAAAAGTTTGCCTTTGGCGATGTAGAAGTAGGCGCGGGCTATAAAGAACGCTATGTAATTCATCCCAATTTATTTTACTACAGCCCAAAAACCAACATCAACTTTATTGGCGACCTTAACAATACCGGCATAAAGAGTTTCACCTTTAGAGATTATTTAGAGTTCGAGGGCGGTTTTGGTAAACTATTAAGTGATGCTTCGGGTTATTTTAGCTTGTATAACAGCGATTTTTCGCAATACCTTAATAACAATAATTTTAACGCCAATACCAACCAGTTTGGTGCCTTAAACATTAGGCAATCTGTTAGTAAATCAACCGATATAAGCGGTTATGTGATTAGCTCAAATAGCAAAACCCAAACCCAACAAGAAACACTTAACAATTACCTTAATTTTGGCAATCCGTTTACAGAAGAACGCAGCAATACTAATCTGGCAAATAGCTTTTTCACCCTTGGCAAATTAACAGTGAATTACAAACCCGATTTTTCTGAAGATTTAGAATACAACACCTTTATAAAAGCCACCAATAACGATGCCACCGGCGTGATTAGCACCATCAATCCCACGCAGTCTAATACCATCGCCACCAACACCGATGTAAGAGGCATTGACCTTAAACAAAATCTAAATTATAGCCGGAAGTTTTCTAAAGCACATACAGCTACCTTAGAAGCCACCTATAATTTTAAAAACGATGAACCGCTTGCCAACTGGCTTACCAATCAGCAAATATTACAAGGCTTAATTCCGTTAGAAGACGACGAGGTGTTTAACATTATACAACGCAAACGTGTGAACTCTCACAGTTTTAATGCCATTGTAAAAGACTATTGGGTGCTCAATAACTTCAACCATATTTACACGAGCGCAGGCGTGAATACCGCCTTTTCAAACTTTTTTACAGAAGATGTACAAGAACTCTCCAATGGCGACATCAATAATTTTAATACCGCAGGTTTTGGTAACGATTTTAAGTACAGTTTTGTAAATACCTACATTGGTATGGAATACAAGTTTCAAATTGGTAAAACCATTTTTAAACCCGGTTTGTTTTACAATTCTTATGTTTGGCGAACCCAGCAAGAAGATGAGGTTAACAACCAGCAAAAAAATCTGTTACTACCGCAACTCAATATAAAAGTAGAGTTTAATAACAGTCAAAAATTAAATTTTGATTACCGCCTTAACGCGCGTTTTGCTAGTGTAGACAGGTTGGCTAATAATTTTGTGCTCACCAATTTTAACTCGGTTTTTAAAGGTAATGAGACTCTTGAAAATACCCTGTATCACACGGCCAGGTTGAGTTATTACAAATTTAGTTTGTTTAGAAACTTAAACTACAACATCAACGCATCGTTTAACAAACGGCTTAAAAACTTTAAAGCCGTTACCCAGTTAGATGGTATCGATCAATTTAGAACCCAAATACTATTGGATTTACCGGAGCATAATTTTAATATCAGCGGAAGAATTTCGAAGAAAATCAATATAATTAGATACAATTTAAGTGGTAATTACAATTATTCAGACTTCTATCAAATTGTTAACCAACTCACAAGTCAGAATACTTCTAATTCCATTTCAGGCACGAGCAGTGTTGAAACCTTGTTTAAAAACTTTCCTAATTTAGAAGTAGGTTACACCAAAGATTTCAATAATTACAAATCCTTCGGAAACGATAACCAATTTGAAAACGACCGCTTCTTTGTAAATTTAGAATACGATTTTTTAAAGCACTTTGTCTTTAAAGCGGATTATAGCTACGATAATTACAACAACAAAACCAATAACATTAGCAATACTTTCGACACCGCAAATGCTTCTCTATTCTACCAGGTAGAAGACAGTCCGTGGGGATTTGAAATTAACGCCACCAACTTATTCGATATTAAGTTTAGGCAAAACAACAGCTTTTCAGATTTTTTAATTTCAGACAGTCGCACTTTTATCATGCCACGTATTATAATGTTTAAAATAGCTTATAAGTTGTAGTTGTTACTTTTAAGGCTTGTTTTTAACCACAAAGCCAGCAAAGAAGGCGCAAAGTTCACAAAGCAAAAAATGTACACCTATTAAAAAACACCACTCAGTTCTTTTAGTGAAAACCTTCGTGTCCATGGTGGTTAATATAATCCACCGCCATAAAGCCAACTCCGAAAATCTTTTTAAACATAACTCCATAAAAAAATCCCCTTTCAAATTTGAAAGAGGATTGATAGTTACTTGTTTGTTTTTAAATTAAGGAATGGCAACAATGCAATCTTGATAAGTTTTTACATTGCTATTTAAAATAGCTAAACCTTGCTCTCTAGTTGTGTATGGGTCCATTTTTACTTGGTCTCCATTGGGCATATGCATCACGTACAATCCGTCTTCCATAGAAGCTAACTTGATAATTTCACCATTTTGTTTTACTGCATTCCATGATTTTTCATGCGGCTTGTAGATAAGGTCTATTTTTTGACCTTTGTCTTTTCCGTCAATTACGGTAACCTGTATACGGTTTTTAGTAGCAATCATTTCAAAGATATTACCATCTTTTTCAAGGATTTGTTTTTCCATCTCGCCTTCTTGCATCGCTATTGGATTAGAACCCGACCAGAATTCGATGACATTAAAAATGATAACATCGCCAACAAAAAACAATCCGTAAACCGGAATAATATTAAATACCCAGAATACTAGGTTGTCCAAAAATTTACTATCTGTTAATCCATCGTTCCAATCTCTTAAATTGTTAAACGCACTAAACGAGCCTAAACAGCTGTTAAACATAATTGTGCCTGATAGGCATACGCACATGATAAGTTTTTTCATAATGTTAGATTTTAAGTTATGTATCTAATGTACAAAAAATAATCATAAAAAAAAGTCCTCTGTCAAATTTGAAAAAGGACTTTTAAAAACTTAAATAAAATTGTGACTATGACGTAAACGGCTTAATAGAAACGTATGATTTGTTGTCTTTCTTTTTCATAAATTTTACAATGCCAACTACCTAATTTTTCTTTTAATTCTTTTAATTCATCCCTTTATAATCAATCGGTAAATAAGGCAGCTAGTGTTGGCTAGGTGTCCGAAATAATGGGGGTCAATTTTGATGTACATTAGTAAAATAGTTTTTATTTCCTAATCAGTACAGTTCTCATCAAAAGCAATTTCTAGTTCCTCTTCATTATTTGCAAATAATTGAGTGCCATCGTTAGTCATTAAGCTCACGGGATAAACAAAGTTTATAAATACAGTATTTAAAATATCGCCTTGTAAATAAGCTAAAAATTCATCTTCGTTTACAGAGATTTCAAATGTTTGAGAAATATCATTTGCATCAGCGACAACAATAGATAATGGGAAATCTAAAGACACACACGGAACAGAAACATCAGGAAATTCAACAGAATCACCTTCTGGTACAATGAAATCAAAATCAGAACCTTCTATGACTTCAAAAGTAACATCTGGACTTTGGCAGTCATCAAAGAAATCAGCAAACGTGGCATAATTTGTAATTTCTGCAACTTCAAAAGAAGCGTCATCAATAGGTTTAATTAGAAGGGATGCGACAAAGATGATTTGAACGCCTTCGCCAAATTCAGCTATAGCCATCTGCTCTATCTCGTTGGCTACATCATCTATGGTGAGACCAGACTCTATTGCCCACACCGCTATATCAATAATATTTAATGAATTATTGTTGGCATCAAATAGTTCGTAGGCGAGTAATGCAGCTTCAACACCGCAATAAGAGCTAGATTGGTCTAAATTACGATACCAATTAACTTGATTATTAAACATGTCATGGTCTTCTCTATTATTTGAATTAGAGACGATTTTTTGCTTTAAGGCATCTGAAATTTGAGACTGTGGATTTTGTTGCTCTAAGACTTCATTGTCATTTGAACAACTAGTTGTAAATGCAACTAGTACAACTAAAATAATAAGCGATGTAATTTTTCTTGATAAATACATAATTAAGGATTTTTAAGATTAATATTCACCCTTTAAACGTAAAAGGAAGAAAAAACCCTACCAAAAGATTTTACAAACTCCAAAATACACCAAAATTAAGTGTAAATCCAAGTCCTAGATTTTCAATTTTTAAAATGTCGGCCTCATTCACTCTATTTAATCTAAAGTTTCTGCGTAATACATTGTGGTAGTTGGTTAAATTTTTAACACCTAAATTAAATTTGAAATTCCCTATATCACTAGTTTTAAGTGTGTATTGTAAAGAGGTATCAATTCTAAAATAGTCGGGCAGTTTATGAGCATTGAGGGTTAAAAAATTAATGCGATTTTGGCGTTCTGGTGAACTAATCACGGGATTGTTATTGTCTACGGCAGTAAAAGGTAATCCACTGTGGTATAATACAGCGAAAGACACATTCCAATTGTTATAACGGATATTATTACCCCAGGTTATCTCGTGATTAAGTTGGTTGCTTCCGTTAAACTGAAGCTCATTAAATCTCAAGGTTTCGTTTAAATGGGCATAACTTAACCAAGAGTTAAGCCAATCGTTTTTATAATACAGATGTAATGATGCACCGAATATTTCAGATCGAACTTCTTCAATATCTTGAATTTGATTTTCATTTTGAAAGCGTTGATTATTTCCTGAAATCCCTGTTAGATTTCTTGCATAAATACTGGCATAACCACCTATATTTCTAGCTTTCCATTTTAAAAGAGCTTCTATTTGTTGCGATTTTTGCAAAGATGGAGAAATGCTGTCGCCGCTAACAACCCAACGACGCTTTTCAATACCCAAGAAATTTTGATCTAAATCTATAATTTGTTTAAAGTTTTGCGATTTCATTTCGCCTCTAACTGCTAGGCTAAAAGTTTTGTTCATCTCATAGTTTACATCCAATCGAGGCTCTATATTAAATTTTTCATCTCGCTGATAGTAAACGGCTTTTAAGCCTGTGTATATTCTCCATTTCCTTTTGAGGAAGGTATTTGAGAAAAATCCTGAGTAAACGTTACTTATTTGAACCTGGTTTAAAAAGGCCTCTGTAGTAAAATTATTAAAGTTGTTACTAACAAGACTGCCTTGAAAATCGAATCCAGCCAATAAGCGGTTATAATTATTTATTTGCGACGCCCAAATGAATTGAACGGTATAATTCTCAACGGTATTAGATTGAATGGTATTGAGATTGCCCGTAAAAGTATTGTTATTGCCGCTAGATGAATGTTGACTATAGTTTGCCTTTAATTCTAAATATTGATTAGTAGATAGGTCGTAATATGCATCTATACCTATAGCGCGGTTATCAGTGTTGTAATTACTGGTTTTTTGATCTGAATTATTACTAACTTCAGTATAAACGAGTTCATTCTCGAACAAAATCCCGTTAAGGTTGATACTTAGAGCCTTACTAAATTGTTTTTTTAGTTGAAATTGGGCATCGGTGAAATAAAAATGATTTGTTCTATTGATGTTCTGCTCATCAATCTCTGAATTTTCAAAGAGTTGCAAGTCAGTATCTCTAAAAGCTTTTTCCGTGTAGGACTGAAACGTTGTGGAGTTGAAAAAATCTGTAAACGATCGTTGTAAAGCAAAAGAAAATTCTGTTGTATTATTTAAGGCTATTTTGCTAAATGCTTGTCCGCTTAAGGCGTTAATACCAATACCATATGTGTTTTTATCTACCAAAGTTTCATCAAAATCCAATTGAATGGTACCAGTAACGGCATTGCCGTATTCTACAGGTGTGGCATTATCAATAACAGTTATTTGTTGGATTAAATCTTCATTAAAAGCTGAAAGTAAGCCGAAGAAATGACTGTTTTGAAACATTCTAATGCCATTCCAAAGAACTAAATTTTGATCGTTGATGCCACCTTTTATGTTCAGTTCTGCAATGGACTCTACAGCAGACGTAATCTGAGGCAGATTCAATAAACTTATCAGAGCATCTTGTTGCGTTTGCCCAGCTACTAAGGGCAGTTGCTTCAATTTTACCTTTATATGGTTATCAGAACTTAAAGTAATACCCTTAACGTATAAATCTAGCAGGTTTACAGTTTCTAAAAGAATTGGTTTTAGTTGAAGTTGCACTGTAATTATCTCAGGAGTATTTGGGGAAATGTTTAAGATGAGGTCCTTATACCTCGGGTGAGAAATTATATAAGACCCTGCAACTGAATCGGCTTCTAAAAATAGTTTTCCATAAAAATTACTTTTTAAGCCCGTGCCTTTAAGTTCGGCATTTTCAATAGGTTCAGCACTCTCATTGAGCAGCTGAATTTGATAGTGCTTATTTTTTCTTACCACCCAAAATTGCTTAGAAAATTGTTGAAAATGAAGACCAGTGAAGGCCTTTACAATAGCCCTAAAATCTTTAAATGTTGCGGGTAGTGTATCTATGCATTTTAACCGATTTAGGTCTAGTGAGGCATAATTGAAAACCACCTCGTATTTGGTTTGCGCAATATTGAGTAGGTCCTCACAATATACTAAGGGCTTTGTGTTTTGAGCACATAGCAATTGATTGGAAAAGAAAAATAGTACTAATATGCGGTAAATTTTCATTTACCTTCAGTTAAATATATTTCAAAGTTAGTGTCATTTATTGTTTTCAACGATAGATTGAGCGAATTACAAATTAAACGCATGATCTCTTCCGATGGCATGTCGTGCGTATAAGCGCCAGTAAAAAAATATGGTTCTGATAATTTATTTGTTATGGTAATCCCTTTAATTTTTCGGATGTCTTCCAGCACTTCTATCAAAGGAGCTTTTGTAAAGGTTGAAGATTTTTTCAGCCAAACTGGTTGTGTATGTTCTATTTGTTCTACCCCTGAATTTAAACTCGAAAAAGCTTCGCCTGGATTAAGTATATGGCTATTCTTGTGAAAGCGAACTTCTACTTTACCTGTAAAACACGTCACTATAAATGTATCGGTATTGGAAATTACATTAAATGTAGTCCCCAAAACAGAGACCTTACCGTTAGGGGTTTCAACCGTAAATATGCTTCCTTTCGCAACATCAAAATAGGCTTCACCATTGAGATTTAAAATCCGTTTATCATTCCATTGCTCTGGGTCATAACTTAAAGTTGAATTGCTATTCAGCCAAACTTTACTTTGATCTGGTAACTCAATTGAATTGATGCCGGTAGCTTTAGACGCAATGGTGGTAAGATTATTATTCGCAATAAAAACTTGGCGGATTAAAAGAGTTGAAGAAATTAATAGTATGATACCAGCCGCATATTTTAAAAGTCTCGTGAAATTAAATTTATGCTTTGAAGATTTATTTAATTTCTTGAGCAGTAAATCATATTCCTGCGAAGTATCAAAACTAGAAGGCGTGATGAAATCGAGTCCTTCAATTGTATCTGCCCAATAGGCTTTACCTTCATCAGATAACCTATCTTTTAAAGCACTTTGATCTATCTCATTATTGAGATATTGATGGATGATATGTAAATCTTTGTCGTTCATTCAACTCTTAAACGTTTAATGGATTAAAAACCCTACTTTAAATTCTGTAATTCTTCTCTAATTATACTCAGAGCTATAGTCATGCGCTTTTCAACAGCTTTAACCGAAATATTAAGTTCTCTTGCAATTTCTGCATATTTAAGACCTTGCAATCTGTTCATTAAAAAGGCTTCTTGGCTTGCTTTTGGTAACTGAGACAAAATATATTCCATTTGTTTATTTCTGTTGGAGGTGTCAAGTCCTTCCTCAGTCTGGTCGTCAGCTATATTAATTTCATTTGTTAAGCTTAAATGTTTGTTTTTTTGTCTTATAATATCTATTACTTTATTTTTTCCTACGGTAAAAATATAATTTTTAGACTTAGAATAACTTACCTTCTTGCAATTGCGCCACAGTGCAATGAAGGCTTCTTGCATGCCTTCCTGGGCAAACTCTTTGCTGCGAAACTTAAGGTAAAGAAATTGAAATAGTTTTTCGCTATGTTCTTGAAATAGCTGTTTAAAAACAATGTCTTCACAAATGCTTTGTTCTTTTTTATGCGTGCTCAATGGTGGTTGGTTACTTGCAATATTAAAATCGTGGTTCAACGGCATCTAAAAATAGTTAGTTTTAGATTATAATTTTTGTGAATGGTTCAAATTTTTTGTTGAGGTTACTGGCTAATGGTAGTTTCAGATAGTGTAATGATTTCAAAATTCCAGTTTCTATCTCTTATATAATTTTTACTAATATTAGGGGATTGTATTCCTGCATAAATCATTGCAGAAGCTGGAATGATTAGTAAAAAAGTAGTCGGATCGACAAGTGCACCGATGAGAACGCTAAATCCTGTAGTAATTATACTTCCATAGTTAAGGACTTTACTACTATAAATTGAAATTAATAGAGGGTTGCGTTCTAGGGTTTGAATATCTTCTAGATAAACCTTTTCACTACCTATTAAGAATGACTTATTTTCTAACTTAAATGGTCCAGAAATTTTATTTCCGTCAACCGATTGATTTTTTATTCTTTTGTTTTCTTTAATAATGACTTCTTTTTGAGAAGTTAAATTCGTGGTTTTAATAGATTTTTCTTGAGACCATGAGATATTGGCAAATAAAAGCACAAATGATAAAATAATTAAAGTTTCCATATTTGTTTTTTGTTTATGAATTAAAGTACATGGTCATGGATAGGATCCAGAGGCTTCATTTTCATTATAACGCAAAACTTTAAAAAAACCCTACCATAAAAAAAACCCTTCTAAAAATAGAAAGGGTTTTTTATGTAATAAGAAATTATCTTTAAGCCTGAAACGGCTCAATAGAAACATATGATTTGTTGTCTTTCTTTTTTGCAAATTTTACAATACCGTCTACTTTAGCGTGTAAAGTATGGTCTTTGCCTTGGTAAACATTTTCACCTGGATGGTGTGTGTTACCTCTTTGTCTTATGATAATGTTCCCAGCTACAGCAGCTTGACCACCAAAAATCTTCACACCTAAGCGCTTCGATTCTGATTCTCTACCGTTTTTAGAACTACCAACTCCTTTTTTATGAGCCATTGTCTTAAGGTTTTATAAGTTATACTTTGGAGGTATTATTTTTCGATACCACCGTCTAATTTGTCTTGTAATTCTTTTAATTCATCCCACTTGCCATCGGCAGCTAAGGCTGCTTGTGTTGGCCAGGTATCCGTAACAATGTGCGACAATCTTGAACTGGCATCAGTTAAAATAGTGCTTAATTGTTCTGGAGTTGCTTTTGCTACTTTGGCAAAAGTGTCAAGTCCAGCATTTACTAAAGCTTCTGCTGCTTTTGGTCCAGCACCTTCAATTTTCTTTAAATCATCGGCCTTCGCAATTGATTTTTTTGAAGTCGCTTTTGGTGCTTCAGTTTTTTCAGCCTTTGGAGCTTCTTTTTTTGGTGCTGCTTTTTCAGTTTTAGCTTTGGTAGCTCCACTGGCAACAATACTTTCAATTACAATCTCAGTTAAGGCTTGTCTGTGACCGTTTTTAACACGGTAACCTTTACGTCTTTTCTTTTTGAAAACAATCACCTTATCTCCTTTAAGGTGTTTTAAGACTTTAGCTCCTACTTGAGCGCCGTCTATAGCTGGGGCGCCAACAGTTATGTCACTACCGTTGCCAATTAAAAGTACATTATCAAATGATACTGATTTACCTTCTTCTGTGGCCAAACGATGAACAAAAACTTTTTGGTCTTTTGCAACTTTAAATTGCTGCCCTGCTATCTCTACAATTGCGTACATAGCGTAACGTTTTTATTAATGGTTATTTGTTTTGAGCTTTGTTTATTCCAAAGCGGGTGCAAATATACTCCTAATTCGTTAATTTACAAATCTTATTTTTTGTTTTCCGGTAAGTTCCAGCTAGTTTTAAAATATTGCATACAAGTTAAGGTAATTACCAAGGTGGTTGCAAAACCCATAATTGCAACAACTACAGCTATTAAGCCGGGATGAACGTTTTTATTGCCGCTAAAAAAGTCTAATAACTGACCGTTGAAATCTGGATTGATTTCTGTGGAATAAAGCAAGAAAAAAATCGTAAAAATTATAGTGCTTACAACACCTGTAATAACGCCAGTTGTAAACCCTTTGCTGTAAGTGAAGTTTTCACCGAGTTCATATTTATAAAACCGAATAGCTTCGAATATTCCAAAGCCAACAATAACGCTGTTAAATACACTAAATAAGGGTTTTGTATGAAGATTAAAAAGGCTTAACAATAAAAAATAGCCAATTAATGAACCACTTATCGCGATTCCAAATCTAAAAGGAAGAATAATTTTTTTCATAAGTTTTTGGTTGTTCTAACTAAATTAATGCTTAGTGTTTTAAAGATTCATTTTAAGAATCGTCAAAAGATACTAAAAATGAAATAATTATTGAATTTTTTAATACCATTTTCACACTTTATATGCTGTAATTCGCAATTCAATTTATTATCTTTGAAATTGTTGTAACATTTTTTCAATATGTTACACTAATCCAATGTTAACCAAAAAACTTTAAACAAACTCACTATGAGAAAATATGTTATTGCACTTAGCTTTTTGGCGCTTGTAAGCACTTTAAGCTTCGCCCAAAAAGTAGATTTTGAATTGTACACTCTAGGCAATGGGATGGATGTTATTTTACATCAAGACAACACGGCACCTGTAGTAATTACTGCTGTTATGTACCATGTTGGTGCTAAAGATGAACAGCCTGACCGCACTGGGATGGCACACTTTTTTGAACATTTATTATTTGAAGGAACCCAAAATATTGAACGTGGTGAATGGTTTAAAATCGTTTCGTCAAACGGTGGTTCTAACAATGCCAACACTACCGACGACAGAACCTATTACTACGAAATATTTCCTTCCAATAACGTTGAACTAGGTTTATGGATGGAATCGGAAAGACTTTTACATCCAATTATTAACCAAATTGGTGTAGATACTCAAAATGAAGTAGTAAAAGAAGAAAAAAGATTACGTGTTGATAACCAACCTTACGGCAATATTTTAGTTGAAATTAAAAAACTCATTTTTGATAAGCATCCGTATAAAGGCACCACAATAGGTGAAATGGAACATTTAGACGCTGCTACTCTTGACGAATTTAAAGCCTTCAACAAAAAGTTCTATTCACCAAACAACGCTGCTTTAGTGGTTGCAGGTGATATCGATATTGTTGAGGTAAAGAAAATGATTGACAAATATTTTGGCTCAATTCCTAGAGGAGAAGAATTGGTGAGAACCAAAATTGAAGAAGACCCAATTACCGAAACTATTAAAGGAACAGCGTACGATCCTAATATTCAAATTCCCGCAATGATTGCTGCTTACAGAACGCCTGGCCAAAAAGAAAGAGATTCTTATGTTTTAAATATGATATCTTCTTATTTAAGCGGTGGAAAAAGTTCAGTACTTTACAAAAAACTAGTTGACGAGCAAAAGCAGGCTTTGGCTGTTCAGGCAGTTAATATTAGTCAAGAACATTATGGGACTTATGCTTTGTTTGCAATACCTTTAGGGGACGTCGAATTATCTACTTTGTTAGCTGAAATAGACGAAGAAGTTGAAAAATTAAAAACAGATTTAATTTCTGAGCGCGACTTTCAAAAAATCCAAAATCAGTTCGAAAACAACTTTGTGAGTTCAAATTCAAGTATTGCAGGTATCGCTGGTTCACTAGCAACGTATCATATGTTATACGGCGATATTAATTTAATTAATAACGAACTGGATATCTACACTTCTATCACTCGTGAAGAAATGAGAGAAGTAGCAAGAAAATATCTCAACAAAAATCAAAGAGCTGAGCTACAATATTTACCTAAGAAAGACGAGCAATAAAATTGAAAATTATAAAAATGAATAAAATGAAAACTAAAATATTTAGCCTAATTGTACTGTTTTTAATGTCGGTTGGTGTGAACGCACAAGTTGACCGATCAAAACAACCAAAACCAGGTCCAGCTCCAAAAATTTCTATTGATAAACCGGCAGAGTTCAAACTCAATAATGGCCTCACTGTGATGGTGGTTGAAAACACAAAATTACCACGTGTATCGTATTCATTAACCTTAGATAACGGTCCTATAAAAGAAGGCGATAAAGCCGGACTAACCAGCCTGTTAGGTTCAATGTTAGGAAACGGTACTACAACAATACCTAAAGATGAGTTTAACGAAGAAATTGATTTCCTTGGAGCCACCTTGTTTTACGGATCTTCAAGTGCTTTTGCAAGTTCACTATCTAAATATGCCGATAGAATAGTTGAGTTAATGGCAGATGCTGCCATCAACCCACTTTTAACAGAGGAAGAATTTGAAAAGGAAAAAGAAAAACTTATCGAGAATTTAAAATCTGAAGCCAAGAGTGTAGATGCTATTGCAGGAAGAGTCGGTAGCGCATTAGCTTACGGAAAAGACCATCCTTATGGCGAATTTATCACCGAAGAAACCATTAATAATGTAACTTTTCAAGATGTAGTAAACTTTCACAAAACTTACTATGTGCCTAATAAAGCTTATATGGTAGTGGTTGGAGATATAACTGTTGACCAGGTTAAAGAACAAATGAACAATCATTTTAACGCTTGGCCAAGATCTTTAGAGTTTGAAAGTTTTGTAAGTACGCCAGCAGGCAATGTACAGTTTACACAAATTAACTTCGTAGATATGCCCAATGCGGTTCAATCTAATATTACTTTAACGAGTAATGTAGATTTAGAAATGGGCGATAAAGATTACCACGCTGTGTTAATTGCAAATAAAATTTTAGGTGGCGGTTTTGAAAGTTATTTAAATATGAATTTACGCGAAGAGCACGGTTATACCTACGGAGCCCGTTCAAATGTTAGCGCATCTAGATTTGGTGCTGCTAGATTTACGGCGAGTACAGCCGTAAGAAACGCGGTAACCGATAGTGCAGTAGTTGAAACTTTGAAGGAAATTAAACGCATCAAAAACGAACCTGTAGACCCCGAAGCAATTACAAACGCCAAAGCAAAATATGTTGGTGACTTTGTATTGGCTTTAGAAAGACCACAAACAATTGCGAGTTATGCCTTAAACATCAAACTGAACAATTTACCAGACGATTTCTACGAAACCTATCTTGCAAAAATTAATGCAGTTACTTCTGATGATGTAACAAGAGTGGCTAATAAATATTTTACTGAAGACAAAGCCCGTGTGGTGGTAGTTGGTAAAGGAAGTGATGTATTAGAAAATTTGGAAAAAACAGGTATCCCAGTTAGATATTTTGATACCTATGCCAACCCAACTGAAAAGCCTAAACAAGCTGAAATTGCAGAAGGTGTAACTGCAGAATCAGTTTTAAACAAATACTTAGAAGCCATAGGAGGCAAAGAAAAACTTAACGGTGTTACCTCACTAATTTTAAAATACGAAGCGAGCGCTATGGGTGCAACCATCGTTAATGAAGAGAAAAAAGTAGATGGTAAACTAGCTCAAAATGTATATATGAATGGGTCTCCCATGATGGCCGTAGTAGTGACACAAGAAGAAGGTTTTATGCGGCAAGGTGGCGGAAAAAGTCCACTACCTGAAGACATGGTAAACGACATGAAAACAGCAGCCGGATTGTTTGTAGAACAAACCATTTTAAAAGCTGGCACTGCAAAACTTGCAGGTACTGAGCAAATAGATGGTAAAGATGCCTACGTAATTGAAGTGGCTGGAGATATTGTTGCATATAAACTGTACTACGATGTAGAAACAGGATTAAAGGTAAAAGAATCACAAATCATTACCATGCAAGGTCAATCTCAAGTTCAAGAAGCCATTCTTAAAGATTACCAAGAATATGAAGGAATTAAATTCCCTAGTATTAAAGAAGCTGATCAAATGGGACAAAAAATTATTTCAAAATTAATTGAAGTAATCATTAACAAAGATGTTACATCTGCAGATTTCGATTAATTAAAATAGTCTATATTTTATTTAAAAACCGAAGCTTAGTCTTCGGTTTTTTTTTGAAATAATATAAGCCTTGGCTAGGTATTTTAAAAAGGGTGATTTAAAGGAAGGTTTATGCCATGGAAATTGTAGAACAACAAATGTGCAATATGTTCGTTTAACTTCAATAGTTACAAAGAGATATTTCTTATTTTTGCATCATAACTTAAATCAAATTTAAGACTCAAATATTTATACCGATGAAAAGAATTCAGTTATTATGTTCCGTGATAGTTGTAGCAGCAATTTTTATGGCTTGCAAGAACGAAAAAACACCAGAAATCAAAACAGTCCAAACTGTAGCCGAAACTGCAAATGTTGATGCCACAGCCAAATACGCCAAAGTAGAATTTGGAATTGACGGTATGACCTGCGCCATGGGATGCGCCAAAACCATTGAAAAGCAAATGGCTAAAATGGACGGTGTTAAATCGGCCGTGGTAGATTTTGAAAAAGAATTGGCTATGGTAGAGTATGACGAAAACAAACTTACACCACAATCTTTAGAAGAAGCTGTTGCAAAAGTGAGCGACACTTACAAGGTAAAAGATGTAAAAATGATCAACGACGATAATGCCAAAACGCCTTGTAAAGAAGATTGTAACAAAGCATGTTGCAAAGATATGACCAAGGAAGAAAAAAAGGCTTGTGCTGAAGCTTGCAACAAACCGTGTTGCGCCAGCAAAGCTTAATTATTTAAGTGTTTTTAAATAAAATGCGTTGTTGCTTAGGTAATAACGCATTTTTTATACCAACTTATTCCAAAATAGTACTGACAAGAAAATAAGCACTACTGGAATTAGCCATAGCACATAAATATTATGATCGGATGATTTTTTACTTTTAGCATTTAGTGTATTTCGTTTGCGACCGCTGTAATGCATCCAGTTTCTAAAGTATATAATCACGGCGCCAAATATCAAAACAAATACTATTTTATCAGTTGATAGTACCGACAAGGACATCTGTTTTCCAAAAGCGATAAAAAATATAGCCAATAAAACCAACAGAAAAAATTGTAGCACAGAAACGTAAACTACGGCAACCGTATTAGCTTTTTGCTTTAATTTTGGTTTGTAAAAATTAAAAATATTGAAATATAAATTATCAAACATTGACTGCAAATAAAGTTGAATTAAACAAAAAAACCGACTGCAAAGTCGGTTTTTTTTATGGAATTTATTAATTAATTACCTGTCATTCTAACATTGGTAATATGATATCTAGTAGTTGCAGATGGATCAGATCCTTCATAGAAGAAACCAACATGAGCCGTGCCATCAACACAAGAAACATTTATCGGCCCAACAGTTGTAAAAGATGATGCAAATCCACCGGAAGGTCCAGATGGAATAACGGCATCTAACAATTGCCAAGTAGCAGTTTCAGGATCGCCTGTAAAATCTGTTGAAATATAAACCGTTAAAATGGTACCATTATCAAAATTGGCTTGAATGTCAAAGCTTAATTCTTCACCTGTGGTACTATCCATATTAATTCCTGGAGACACTAGCCAAACATTTATGGAGCTGGCACCAGCATTAAATCCGGAAACTTGAGCGTATTTGGTTCCTGAAAAACTTCCAATCGTAAACCGGGTCGAACCGCCACTAACATTCACATTAGTCCAACCACCAAATGCTGTAGCGTTATTGGGATAAGCTTGAAAATCTTCCTGATAAAAAACAGAACCACCACCAGAAGATGTTGTACATTCAAAGAAATCTGGGTCGCAACGTTCGTCACTGTCAAGATTAATGGTTTCAGGCGTACTAACGGTTACATTAAAGTCGTCCCCAAAAAAGTCTTTTGTAAGGATTGCATCTATATTCCCTCTTCCCGTGGGAAGTCTCAAACTTTTAAAATCAGCAAATGTACTGGTCTTTAATAAAACAGAACCGCTTGTAGCACAGCTTTCTATCGGACGGTTGCCATCGAACTGATCACCACTCTCTGACGCAAAAGTTTTAGGCGGTGAACTTAAGGCGTCTACACGGTTGAATTGCACATCTTGTAGTCTGATCAAAAGATTTGTTTTATCATCAGTAAAATCACTAATGTCCATTACTAAAGGCACTATAGTTTGTACTTCGGCAGAACGTAAAATAACTTTTTCTTCGTCAGACTGTGCAATACGGCCTACACGGTTACCATCTAGTTTTCCTAAAGCTAAAACACCATTTCTAATACCAACAGTTAAGTCGTTCAGTTTCACATAAATTTTGCGACCAACTTCATATCTTATATATAAGGGATTGACATCTATTGAAATTTTCAATCCGATGGTTGGATTTTCAAAATTATCTTGAACCACTAGTTCTTTAAAGAAGTTTCCGCCTTCATCCGAAGATACAATATAAGCTTCCATATATTGATCTACGCCTTCAACATCATAAGTGAATACTGTACTTTCGTCATTATAATTTAACGTATTACCATCTTGGGCCTGTGCCAATTCTCCAGCAACTGAAGATAACGGAACTATTTGAGAACCTTCTAAATTTGGTTCTTGAATACTCAGGTTAGGCGTATTGAAATCATCGTCTTCAACGCAACTTGTTAAAACTACCAGTCCGAAAACTAAAAGCAGAATATTTTTTAATTTAATTGTTTTCATGAGTTTGTATTTAATTTTATTCACCATTTTTTTTTAGAATCGCACATAGGCGTTTAAGTAATAAGTTGTTCCGTTGCCGTAAAAATATCTCGGACCAAATAAGGGGCCGTTCTCCCTAGAATTATCTTCTAGTACTCTGTTATAGTTAGCATTTCGAGACTGTTCAAAGCCACCAGTTTTAAATTGTTGGTTAAAAACATTGTTGATGGTTGCGAAAAATCCGATAAAATAATCACCTACTTTCCAGGATTTACCACCGATAACGTTTACCAACATATAATCGTCAAACTGTTCTTGTTTTAATAATTGTCTAGCAATTTCTGCATCGTATTGATTATTTTGATTACCGTCGAAATCTAAACTGAAATTAGCTGATCTAGCTAAATTGCTGATACTTAAATAAGCATTCGAAAAATGATTAGCAGTCACTCCAAAATTCCAGAAATCTGGATCTCTATATTCAAAACCCAATTGAACTGCACGTTCTGGTCCACCAGAAACATGGAAATTTTTTAGTTGCGTAGTGCCATCTCCAAAAGTTAACGGACCATCAAAATCTACACTAGTTAAATACAAGTTGGGATCATTTGTAAAAATATATTGGCCTATAGAACCTGCCGCTTTTAGTTTTATGGTTGGTGTTACTTGCGCATCAATACCAAATTCAATACCCACGTTTCTTCTTTCTATGTTGGTTGTGATTTCTTGAACAAACGCATCGGCGTTATTTAGTAATAAACCAGATAATCCTTGGGTAAAATAAAATCCGATGTTTGAGCCATTTTGAAATCCTGCATAAAAAGCCGTCAATCTGGCATTTACAAGTGGACTTCTATAAATATAACTTAAATCTAAAGATTGAATAGTCTCACTTTCAAGACCAATGACTGTCGCATTGGTTTGTCTAGCATTGCTAAACGAATTTCTAATTCCCGGTGCTTTGGTAAAATAACTTCCATTTACATCTATTAAGTGACGACCTGTGATTTTATAGGTCAAGCCACCTTTAACACCGTAGTTAGTGAAGTCTAATTGGTCACTTTCGCCGAATGAGCCATTATTACCACCACCTCTAAAAAATCCGTTTTCGTATAAACCAACACGCTGGTATGTGGTATTAGAAACATGAGCACCCACATAAAAATCAACTTTGTTGTAATTAAATTGTGCTTGTGCGAAAGCACTCACCACGTCGGCATTCATTTCGTAGTTGTATTTGTAACGCTCGCCTTCTTGAACAATTCGGTTTCTGTTTCTAACATCACTTTGCGCAAGATTAGCAGCAATTTCATCACTAATAGTATTGTCGTTTTCATCTGCGAAGAAATCAACATCTAGATAACCAGTACCACCTAACAAATCGTTCATACGGGCATAGTTTTCGCTTCGAAGTGCACGATAGTTTAAAGATGCATTTAATCGGATACGCTCATTTATTTCGTGATCAAGAATAGTATTTACTGTAAACTGATTATCGTCAATAACATCTTCTTGAATGGCATACAGTGAATTACCTCCTTGATTTCTCAGTATTCCGTTAGCTTCATAAAGTCTTCGCCAATCCAATTGACCATCATTTATAAACTCTTGTTGGGCTTTATAGGCTAATTCAAAATTGGCAGGCGTTGGATTAGGAAAGCGCAAATGATAACTAGGCAAGTTTTGGTAATAAAGCGGATCGGGGTTTCTGGCACCGCCTAAAAACGCTTCTTGTCCTTCAAACTCTACAAGTCTAGTACCACCATTGTCTATTCTAGAATTAGCAATTTCACCAAACTGATAAGCAACGTTGGTATTAAGTCTGGTTTTACTTGAAATAGTCCAATAGTGGTTGAGCATAAAAATGGGCTCTTCAATTTCACGCGTTCTTGAGTTTCTTAATTTTCCGTCGATTTCACCCCAAAAAGGGTTGTACTCTCTGCCTTTTAAATTAAAAATCTCTTCGGTAATTGCAGTGGAACGACCTCTACGGTTTTGAGCATAAATACCCGTAAAATTAATGCTGTGTTTGTCGTTAATTTTCTTTTCAACAGCTGCAAAAAAGGAATTGGCATCATATAAAGTTCCTTCTACGAAACCTTCATCACCAAAACGTCTTGAAACCAAAAGAGAATAAGCCCAACCATTACTCAGTAGTCCTGAACTATAGCTTCCCATAACTCTACCTTGGTACGATCTGTTTGCCGAGGCATAGGAAATTCTGCCGCCTTTGCGGTAACTCGATGCACGCATCATAATATTGTTGGTGCCTGCAAGGTCCCCAAAAGTATAGTCGCTTGCGGTCATACCCGGAGTAAACTCCTGATTTCTTTGAACGTCGTTTAAACCGCCCCAGTTTCCCCATTGTGGTCTACCATCAAACTGTTTGTTCATTTCAATACCGTTGATGAGTACTTTGCTGTTGGCATTGTCCAAACCTCTTGGTCTAAAAAACGTGGCACTAAAATCAAAGGCGGCAGCATTTAAAAACACGTCACGAGACGATTGCAACAACCCAGAAACGTTATCTATCAAGCCGTTGTCATCGCCTAATAAATTATCATCTGAAATAGAAATGATAAATAAATCGGTTTTGTCACTAGCATCATAATCTAGGGTAATACCCTCCAAATCTATGGTACTGCCTTCGTTTACAACAATAGGAAATCTTTTGGTCCCATAATCTGGCATTTCTACTTTTAGAATTTGTTCTCCTAAAGGTATATTTTCAGTAAAACTGAACTCACCTAAAGCATTTGTTTTAGTGGTTAATTGGGTTCCTTCAATTGTAATAGTTACATCTGGAATGGGTTCTCCTGTTGTAGCATCTAATACACTACCTTTTATGACAGTCAATTGTGCAAATGCTGAGACAGTTAAACACATTCCAAACAGTAGTAGTAAAAACTTTTTTTTCATCTAGTCAAATTTATTGTTTTTTTACGGTCAGATGCAATGAGCAATAAAAAATTTCGGTAAGTACCAGGATAATTGTATTGGCTCATTTCATGCTTAAGTTAAAGTTATTGGTTGGTGTGCATTAAATAATCGTTATTTAAGCGTTCAAATTTACATTATTTATCAGAATTACATACTTTTGGTTTAAAATTTGTAAAGAAGCTAACAATAAGATAATATTAGCCACTGAAATATTGCTGATTTAGCTATTATAAAATCATAAATGATAGTAAAAAGTGTAATTGTAACCACATCTAAGTAAATAAAAAATTAAATGAAATCAACCCGCATCCTATCTATCCTTTTAATGCTTCTATTTGTAAGCGCTGGAATGAGTCAAGAAAAAAAATTTAAAATTCATACTGTTGCGTTTTACAACTTAGAAAATCTTTTTGATACCATTAATGACCCTACCATTAATGATGAAGCATCACCTATAATGGAGGCGAGTGAAGGCATTAGAGGAGACATGTATAAAAAGAAGTTAGCTAATATGGCTAAGGTGGTTTCTGAAATAGGAGCTGATCTATCTAACAATAGCCCTGCAGTCATTGGTGTAGCCGAAATTGAAAACCGCCAAGTACTCCACGATTTATTAAATGATTCTGCCTTGATAGATAAAGATTATGGGATTGTACATTACGACTCACCAGACCGACGTGGCATTGATGTAGCCTTGATGTATCAAAAACGATTGTTTAAACCCTTAACGACGAGCAATCACGAGTTAGTGATTTTTGACAATGTTTCTAGAGAACGTCGTTACACACGTGACCAATTATTAGTAAGTGGGCAATTGGACGGTGATTTAATTCACATAATTGTTAACCACTGGCCATCACGAAGTGGCGGTGAGTCAAAAAGCAGACCTGGACGCATTGCTGCGGCAAAATTAAATAGAAAAATTGCAGATTCGCTTTTTGCCATCGATCCTTATGCGAAAATAATTACTATGGGCGATTTTAATGACAACCCCGATAACGAAAGTATAAAAAGCGTTTTAGGTACCGAAGATGATAGAGACAAAGTATTATTAAAAGGTTTTTACAATCCCTTTGAAAAAATGTACAAAAGCGGATTAGGGACTAATGCCTATAGAGATTCTTGGAGCTTATTTGACCAACTTATTATAAGTAAAAGTTTAACGGACAGAGATTACAGTTCTTACAGATATTATAATTCGGGGATTTTTAATAGACGCTACCTCACCAACAAACGCGGACGCTGGAAAGGCTATCCTTTTAGAAGTTTTGCTGATGGTGGTTTTACTGGTGGTTACTCCGACCATTTTCCAGCCTATATATATTTAATAAAAGAAGTTAAAGATATAGAATAGCTTAAGCCAACCATGTTTGCCATGGTATTTTGGCAATCACCAAAAGAAAGGCCAACGTAAAAAACACAGCTAACATTTTAAATTTAGGTTTAGAGGTTAGCTTTTTTTTGTGTTTAGAATATCCAATCGTAATGAGAACAATGGCAATAATCATTGTTGTAGGATGCTCAATAATTTTATCCCTCAAATCTGCATTTTTCATAACCACGCCCATTCCAGATTCTTTAATAATACTAATATAATCTGCCGCAAAGAATAAAACGATGCCGATTATAAGTTGAATGTGTGATACTATTAAGGTAAATAACGAAATTCTAAAATCGAATGCGCTAAATTCTTTATTCCCAATAAATTTAAACAAAGCGTTGATAGTGGCTACAGCTAAAATAATAAATACCAAATAGGCCCAGTAAGAGTGAAGCGATTGTAAGGTTGAGTACATAATTTAAGTTTTAAAAAGTTTGTTGGTTATTGTACATTTTAGATATTCCGTTTAGCATTAAAGTTGCAATTGTTTCCAAATCGTAAGCGTGTTGCCATCCCCAATCTTTTCTGGCAACAGTATCGTCAATAGAATCAGGCCAACTTTCAGCTATTCGTTGTCTAAAATCCGGGTTGTAATCAATGCTAAAGTTAGGAATATGTTTTGAAATAACCGCAGCTAATTGTGAAGGACTAAAACTTACTGCAGATAAATTATAAGAAGAACGAATACGCAGTTTTTCACCATCAGCCTTCATTAATTGGATAGCAGCTGCTACGGCGTCGTCCATATACATCATTGGTAAGGTGCAATCAGCCTCTAAAAAACAATTGTAGTGGTTGTCTGAAATGGCTTTATGGAAAATATCTATCGCGTAATCCGTGGTTCCGCCACCTGGAGATGTTTTGTAACTAATAATCCCGGGATAGCGCAAGCTACGTACATCTACATTATACCGTTTATGGTAGTATTCACACCAACGCTCACCAGCCTGCTTGCTAATACCGTAAACCGTGGTAGGCTCCATAATACTGTTTTGAGGGGTGTTAATTTTTGGTGTTGAAGGTCCAAAAACCGCTATGCTCGAGGGCCAAAAAACTTTTTTTATAATACCGTCTTTCGCTAAATTTAAAACATGAAATAAAGAATCTATGTTCAAATCCCAAGCTTGTTGTGGCAATCTTTCGGCTGTTGCACTTAGCATGGCAGCCAATAAATAGACGGTATCTATGTGGTGTTTTTCAACACAATCTTTAATTTGATCAAAGTTTTTAGCATCTATAATTTCAAACGGACCAGCTTTAACTAAGTCTTCGTTTAACAAGTTTATATCACTGGCAATGACGTTTTCTGTACCATATAAACTACGAAGTTCAATACACAATTCACTTCCAATTTGTCCAGCGGCACCAATAATTAAAATTCTTTCAGTCATATAGGTTACTTCGAAAGTTAAAGAGTCCAAAAATAGCAAGATTTTACCAGCTAAAGTTCTAATTTCATATTAATATTTAAAAGCGATTTGAGTAGAAAAAATGTACGATTATCGGTTACAATAAATTTGACTTTACTTAGTTTAAAATCATAACACCACCACTAATTGGTTATATTTACAACCAAATTGGCAGGTGTTTAATTCAAAAAATTTTATGAGGCTTTTTTATTCTATAATCATGATTGCGATTGTTTTTTCTTGCCAGAACAAAACTGAAACGGCTAAAACAATCGAAAAAGAAACAACGTCTAATGAAATTTCAGCTAAAGACATTAGTGAACTAAAATACACCGATTATGTTCTTGATGCTGAGGCAAAAAACATTTTAATGGATTGGCAAAGGTTTCAGGAATTAAATCTTCAATTGGGATATTTAAAACAAGGAGATCTAAATTTCTTTAAAAACCAACAGGAAGAAGTTAAAACACTTTTTGATTCACTAAAAGTTAATATTCCAGAACCTATTAATGTGAAACCAATTGTATCGAGAATAACAGTTTTGGAGACTAAATCTTTAAAACTACACACTAATCTTACCTTAAATAATATAGAAAAGGCAACAAAACTTGCCTCTATTAAGGAAGTGCTTGTTGCCCATGCTAATTTAATTCTTCAAATAAACAAGAAGATAGAATACGACGCTAACGTTTACGAACGTCCTAACTAATTAGTTTTTTACCTTTCGTGATTCTAGAGCTTCTCGGCTAATTTTGGCCATATTGAAGTTGGGGTCAATTTCTAAAGCTTCATTCATCAATTTTAAGGAAGCACCTAAATTTGCCTCTTGGTTTTCATTAAAAATTACCAATCCTTTAAGATATAAAAATGCTGCTTTTAAGGAAGTTTGATAAGGCTGTTGCTTTTCGTAAAAGGCCCGCTTCATGTCATCTTTAGCGTTGGCAATTCCGTACTCAATATTTTTCTTAGCGCCTTCAAAATCTTTTGTTTGCACTTTCAAATCGGCCATTTCGTAAGCTAAATAAGGATTTGCTTCTCTTTTAAATAATTCTTCGTAAAATACCAACGCTTTATCACCTTGGTTAAGCGCTTTAAGGGCAATGGCTTTTACTTCAACGCTAATATCCGAATCGGTAGCACTGTATTCAATTCCTAAAGTGTTTAATGCTTCTAGGTTTCTGCCTTCAGAGACGTAAAGGTATGCTAAAGTGTCGCGTCTAGCTTGCGATGGCTCTAATGCTTCTAGGTGTGTCATGGCATTTACAATACCTTGAACATCACCTTGCGATTTCATTAACTCGTAATAGTTTTCGAAGTGTTTTTTTAGTTCCTGGTTGGTTTGCGCAGAGGCTGTCAAACCAATGAATGCAATTGCGATACAAAAAAAATGTTTCATCTATGATTTTTTAATGGGTTGTTTTTTTATCATTTGAGCGCCAAAACTATAAAAATTAATGATATTAATCCTTAATAATCTGCTAATTTCTATATCGGTTTATCAATCTTGTAGTTCAATTTCTGTACCAGTTTTTCTGAATTAATTATTTTTCCCACATTTTTTTCTTGTATATTAAACTCTGGCCGTGGTATTCTAAAATTCTCACAAGCTTGCGTGTAATAATCTATTTTACTAGGATGAAAATTGCTGGCCGCGTTAAAAGTCTCATTCCAAACATCGTTTTTAATTATAAGTTTGCTAATATTAATACAATCTTTTAAGTGTATTAAATTTATGGGAGCCATGGGATTTGAAATGTTTTTCCTACCAGATAAACTGTGAGCAGGATGTCGGTCATTACCAATTAGTCCGCTAAACCTCAATATTGTTGTTGTAAAGTATGAACTATTTTGAAATTGTAGCTCTGTTTTTATAAGTTGTTGAGCGCTGTAATTTTTCCCGTTGGGGGAAGTGTTATCTAAAATAATAGGGAAAGTTTCGTCATCTTCAAATACAGAGGTTGAGCTTATATATAACACGTGTTTCACCCCTGAATTTTCTAGATAAGGTACGAATTGCGCCATTTGGCCGGCGTAGTTTTTATTGGGTTGCCGTCTTAAACCAGGTGGGATATTTATAACAGCAACATCAACGTTATTCAAAACTTCTGTTATGGACTTTGAAATGCTGTTTTCAGATAGTTCTAAGACAAACGGATTAATTTTTGAATTGCTCAGCATCTCAATTTTATCACGTGAAGTGGTCGTGCCATTTACTAAATAGCCTTTTTCAATTAATAGTTTTGCCAATGGTAAACCAAACCAGCCGCAACCAATTATAGCTATTTTTTTAGTCAATCCTCAAAGTTTTTTTGATGATGATGGCATCGTTAAGTATAAACGGTTTCGGAATCATCCAATTTTCACGTTGTTTAAGTTTAAATAATTTATTGGTTAACAGGTCGTAAGATGATTCATAAATGTCAATTGTTGTTTCTTGGTTCGCCGGAATGCTAAATTCTAAATCTAGATATTTATCTTCACTAACAAAGTAAGTCACCAACCTTTCTCTTGTTCTATTTTGAAATGCCACCCTATCTTTGTCAGATTTTAACGGCAATCCATTCAATCTAAAATTGATAAACTCGCTATTTTTATCAGCAAACAATTCATATCTATTCACATTTCTTTGTGGTGATAAAAAATATTTAAGGTGGCGCAATTCTCCAATAACAGTGTCCGAAATTTTGGTTATCAATGGAATTGCAAGATGTCGCACATCAGTAGACTTACCAAATGTAAAACCCGAGCTGTATTTACTGTTAATCACATGGTCCTTTGAAGTCTCGTCTGGTTGATTGGTTAAATAGTGACTGGTCCATGGATCCATCGTCGTGTCGTAAGTTAACCACTTAGCTTCATTTTTATTAGCGTCAAATAGGTATACAAGGCTATTTGGTTTTGGATTATTGTCATCAAATTTTGAATTGCTATGTGATATTAAAAAAAATATAGCTGAGATAATGAGAAACAAAAAGCCCCAATTTCGCTTGTTTCTTATAAAGCCGAAAACGCTTATGGTTAACCCAAAAAGTAAACTGATTATTACGGCCGAAACAACGAGCATATTGAGTCCAAGTCCCACAGGAAGCATTTTTACCAAAGGCGCTATTATTAAAATCGCTGGAAAGCATAGTAAACCCAACAACAGCATATTTGGTTGTCGTTGTCTAATAAATATCGCCAAGGTGATTAGCCCGAAAATAACTGGAATAATAAAAAAGGAAGCGCCTTGTAATTTAAAAGCAACATATCCCGAAAGTAACAGCCAGAAAAGAATAGGGGCAACTAAAAGACTCCCAGTATTTCTTGGTTTATAATATTTACTATAAATTAGAAAAGCAATTGCCAAACTCAAAAATGAGAATGCCCAAATGTAGGTATGGCCGTTATAGGTAAAGCCCTGGAGTATTTCGGTGTATTCAGGATAAAAACCGAGCAACATTTGCCAACCAAAATAAGCGAGCGCGCCTGAAATTATGATAGTTGATGAAATAGGAGCAAAGCCACGAATAATTTCTTTTGCACTTAGCGTATGCTTTTTAAAGCCAATATAAAGTAGTAGTAAAAAAACTAAAACAGAAACGATCAACATAGGTAAAATCCAGCCATATGAATAGTGTATCATTTTAAAAAGCGGCACATTAAAATACACGTGATCTTCAAAGGTAGTTGCCTGATTTAAGTTGGTGTCTGCAAAATAATTCAGCAGTGGCATGAGGTACGTGCCTTGATGTTCGAGACTGCTTTTATCTAAACGCTCGTAGTTATCTAATGCGGTGTGATAGTCATAATGGTCATCAATAAAGGCAAAATTAAAACCGTTAATGTTGGCGTCTTCTCTAAATCTGGTTAAATCGGTATCGTTAGGCAGCATTTTGTAAATGCTATAAGCTAACGAATTAGCAACAGGAAAATCAGGATTAGCCTCGGCAAATCCTTTTATTAGATTTTTATTGCCATGGTTGGTTTCAATAAGCATATAACTTGGACCGCCACTGCCGCGGGCTTCAAAATTAAGTACCAAACCAACATCGGTTGACCAGGCATGTTTGTTCACAAATATATTGGCGCCATGCAACCCAGTCTCCTCGGCATCCGAAATAAGTACTATAATATCGTTATTGGGTGTTTTGCCAGATTTTAAATAGGCTCTCAAACCTTCCAGAATCGTTACTACGCCAGAGCCAGCATCACTTGCACCTAGTGATGAATGAGGATTACTGTCGTAATGCGACATTAACAGCAAAGCTTTGCTGTTATTTTTTCCTCTAATTCTTCCTACAATGTTTTGGACTTTGGTAACATTTCTTCCCTTAGGGCTATAACTATAACCTTCCTGTCTGTGCGTTTCAAAGCCTAAGGATTCTAGCTCTTTTTTGATATAATCTTTAACTTCTGAATGTGCCTCTGTACCCGGGTAATGTGGTTTTTCACTAATTTTTTTGAGATGAACGAGTGCGCGTTCGGTAGAAAATTCTGTTTCAGGAGTATTTAAGTCTGAAATTTTTGATGGCATTAAGGATGAGAAACTCCAATAGGTTGCCAAAACAAGAAGCAGTACGGCAATTAGTTTTTTGATCATTTTAGGATGGTGTTGGTTGTGTAATAAAAGTACAAAAAACTTTTTGTATTTGTTAATATTTAGGAAGATTGAACAATTTTGCTTAAATTTAAAAATACTTAAATCAAAATAATCATGGGAATAAAAAGTTTTCAAGGCGCTAGAAAGAACCAAGATACATCGTCGGCAGTGCCTCTAAAAGTGAAAGACTACATGTCTCGCGATCTTATTGTTTTTAAACCCGATCATTCAATAGAACAGGTTATTCAGACTTTAATAAAGAATAAAATCTCTGGCGGCCCTGTCGTTAATGATAACTATGAACTTGTAGGAATTATATCTGAAGGCGATTGTTTAAAACAAATAAGTGAAAGTAGATATTACAACATGCCAATGCAGCAAGACGTTGTTGAAAAACGTATGGTTAAAGACGTTGAGACCATTGATGGCAATATGAACATTTTTGACGCAGCTAATAAATTTTTAGAAGCCAAACGACGCCGATTCCCAATAGTGGAAGACGGGAAATTGGTAGGACAAATTAGTCAAAAAGATGTATTAAAGGCAGCATTAGAGCTTAAGGGTGAAAACTGGAACAGTCTCACTAAATAACAACATTTAAGAATCACGTTTTACAAGCGCAAAGTAATCGCCTTCAAGCGGGAGATAGCCTTGGTCATAAACAAAATAGTAAACGGTGCCAGCTTTAGTGGTGTAGATGCTTGTGAAATAATTAAAATCAAAACCTTTTTCAGTCAATTTAGAACGGCTAACTTTAGTTTTTTGGTCAGGGTTGAGTTGTTCCAGAATCCGATAGTTTTTTCGTAACCAATTATTGGTGTTGCGAACTATGTTCTTACGGTCTTTATTCACTTTATTGTTATAGCTGTTTCGGCAGGAGTCATCGCAAAACTTTTTGTCGGTACGCCCAACAATCTTCTCACCACATTCTAAACAGTTTTTTTGCATGCTCTTAACTAAATTAAAGACTTACCAGCCATAAAAATTAACTATGATTTGGTTTAGAAGTAATTAAATATACTAAAAAATTTGGAAAAGTTGATTCGTATTTTGAATGTGAGAATTTTCACAGACCCTTCATAGTCTCTTTTGAACCACTTATTATTTTTGAAATCAACCCTTTTTGATTGGTGAATTCTGAAATTAAAACACCAGCCAGATGAATGATAATAAACGCAACCAAATAATATATAGATAACTTATGCCAATCTTCAATTTCCTTTCTGAGCGCTTTTGGGCCATGTTCAATAATGAGTCCTGTTACTAACGAGGCAACAACGCAAACATAAAAAATAAGGTAAGTCCAGTTTTGAAATTTTTCTTTGGCTGATAAACTTTTCTGAAGTGGATTCTGAAATTTCATTTCGCCAAAAAAGGGTAATGTAAAACGCAGCGCAAATAATCCCACTAAAACATAACCTATATACACATGCCACTGCCACATCGGCTGTCTAATTTTTTTGGCTAACACAATTAATTCATCTTGAGACAAAGATTGATTTTTTTGACTTAGATAATTACCTATAATTTCCGCCATATGGTTTTTATTCATCCAGGTTAATCTCAAAAAAATGGTTAGGAGTAATAATGAAAATGATATAGCTATAGACCAATGTATAAGTCGGTAGATTTTGGAGTAAGATTTTGTGGTATTCATGATTGTTTTTGATGATGGTCCAGGAACAATTATTTAAAATATTTTTTGGTAAATAACCGATTAATAAGGTTTAATCGTAAGATCTTTTTATTGGCATTTTTTCAAGATTTAAAATTGTAAAAATGAATTCAAAATTATTTATAAATCAATTAACTTTTTCAAAAAAGCTATTTTTATAATCAACTTTATTCGATAGTATGTTTTAAGATGGCTTGTATCATAATTTTACATATATCATAGATTTTATCTATAGCAGAACATATTATTATATGTTTTCTTTTGGTAAATTTGTAGAACCTGAAATAAATATTAAATCACCAAATTATGGATAAAAACAACAATCACTCAAGTAAAACAAGCTATAACATTAATTCTGAGGGCAAATGCCCAGTGATGCATGGCTCAAACACGCAAATAGGCGCTGGAGGTACCAAAAATAAAGACTGGTGGCCAAACCAACTCAACTTAAACATTCTTCATCAGCATACGCCAAAATCAAATCCACTTGGAGAAGATTTTAACTACGCCGAGGAATTCAAAAAGTTAAATCTTGCAGAAGTTAAAGCCTATATCGAAGAAGTGCTCACGACTTCTCAAGATTGGTGGCCAGCCGATTATGGTCATTACGGCCCGTTTATGGTGCGTATGGCTTGGCATGCTGCTGGTACTTACAGAACTGGCGATGGTAGAGGTGGTGCAGGAACAGGTAACCAGCGTTTCGCACCATTAAACAGCTGGCCAGACAACGGAAATCTAGATAAAGCCAGAAGATTGCTTTGGCCTATCAAACAAAAATATGGTAACAAAATTTCATGGGCAGATTTGTTTGTGCTAACTGGTAATGTAGCTATGGAATCTATGGGTTTTAAAACTTTTGGATTCTCAGGTGGACGTGCAGACATTTTTCAACCAGAAGAAGACATTTATTGGGGAGCAGAAGACACATGGTTAGGCAACAGCCGTTATACAGGCGAGCGCAATCTAGAAAATCCGCTTGCAGCTGTTCAAATGGGTTTAATTTATGTGAATCCAGAAGGACCAGACGGTAATCCAGATCCCTTAGCTTCCGCAAAAGACATACGTGAAACCTTTGCCCGTATGGCCATGAACGATTACGAAACAGTGGCTTTAACTGCAGGCGGACATACCTTTGGTAAAGCTCATGGTGCTGGAGATGCGGCACTTCTTGGCCCCGAACCAGAAGGAGCAGCTATTGAAGAAATGGGTTTTGGATGGAAAAGTAGTTTTAAAAGTGGTAAAGGTAGAGATGCCATAACCAGTGGTATAGAAGGTGCTTGGACGCCAACACCAACTACTTGGGATATTAGCTATTTTGATGTCTTGTTCGGATATGAATGGGAATTGACCAAAAGTCCGGCAGGAGCACACCAATGGCGCGCCAAAAATTTAGCAGAAGCCAATCATGCACCAGATGCCGAAGATGCATCCTTAAAAGTAGGCATTATGATGACTACGGCGGATATGGCTATGAAAATGGATCCAGAATACCGCAAAATATCCGAGCATTTCCACAAAAATCCAGAAGAATTTGCCGATGCTTTTGCACGCGCTTGGTTTAAATTAACCCATAGAGATATGGGACCAAAATCTCGCTACATCGGTCCGGAAGTACCAAAAGAAGATTTAATTTGGCAAGATCCAATCCCAGCGGTTGATCACGAATTGATTAATGGTGAAGATATTTCAAACCTTAAAGCCGTAATTTTAAATTCTGGTTTATCAGTTTCTGAATTGGTGTACACCGCTTGGTCATCGGCTTCAACCTTTAGAGGTTCCGATATGAAAGGTGGTGCCAATGGCGCACGTATTCGCTTGGCACCACAAAAAGACTGGGAAGTAAATCAGCCAGAACAATTGGCAAAAGTACTTGATGCTTTAGAAGGAATTCAAACCGCGTTTAACAAAGCGCAATCTGGAAACAAAAGAGTATCTATGGCAGATTTAATTGTTTTAGGCGGTTGTGCAGCCATTGAAAAGGCAGCCAAAGATGCTGGCCATTCAGTAGAAGTGCCGTTTACGCCAGGCAGAACAGATGCAACAGCCGAGCAAACTGATGCAGATTCATTCAACTGGCTAAAACCAGAAGCTGATGGTTTCCGTAATTACCGTCGTGCAGCCTTTACAGTTGCAGATGAGGAAATGCTAATCGATAAAGCGCAATTACTAACCTTGAGTGCTCCTGAGATGACTGTTTTAGTGGGAGGTTTAAGAGTCTTAGGTGCAAATTACAATGGTTCAAAACACGGCGTGTTTACCAATCGTCCGGGCGTTTTATCCAACGATTTCTTTGTGAACTTAGTTGATATGGGTGTGGCTTGGGCTCCATCGCGAAAAGAAGCCGATGTGTTTGAAGCACACGACCGCAAAACAGGTGAAGTTAAAAGAACCGGTACCCGTGTTGATCTTGCATTTGGCTCTAACTCTCAGTTACGCGCCATTGCAGAAGTGTACGCTCAAGACGATGCCAAAGAGAAATTTGTAAAAGATTTTATAAAAGCATGGAACAAAGTGATGAATTTAGACCGATTTGATTTGGCTTAATTCACATGATGGTTAATAGCAATAAAGCAATCTGGAAACGGGTTGCTTTTTTTGTTTTGTGCTAACGAAATCAATAATTGACTTTACTGTTGCTCCAACCGCTCAACACGTTGCAGTAATAACCGATACTGTTCTTGTAGTTGCGTAATTTCTTCTTTTTGGGTTTCGATAATTTGTTGTTGTTCTTGTACCGCTTTAACCAAAGGCACTACAAAACTTGCATAACGCAGTCCGTAATAATCACTAATGCTTTGTGGAACGTCTACACCGCTAAACACAAACCCAACTTCACGGGCTGCCTGTTCTACTTCTTGAGCAATGAAGCCAGTTTCTGGCGTATTTTCCCTTATCCGCTCCGCATTCCTGTCTCTTGATTCTTCGGGCGTACCCAAAAATCTCGCCATACTTTCCATATCCAATTGGTAGGTGGCTGGCTTTAATTTTTTTATAAATGCTAGCCCCGGTGCGTTGTATTGTATGTTTTTTTTAAATCGTCTGTCCGATAAATTAGTAAATCCAACAATTCCACCTATGCTGGTTACAGTATTATTACCCACTCTAATTTGATTGCTTGCCGTTATTACTGTGTTGGCACCAAGAGCGGTAGAGTTGGTAAAATTTCCTGTTGAATAGGCAAAATAGCC
This sequence comes from Paucihalobacter sp., assembly GCF_036825875.1. Lineage (NCBI taxonomy): Bacteria > Pseudomonadati > Bacteroidota > Flavobacteriia > Flavobacteriales > Flavobacteriaceae > Paucihalobacter > Paucihalobacter sp. The sequence goes on from NZ_DAISXK010000007.1 coordinate 95,635, forward strand.
AAGCGCCGTGTTATTTGACCCTGAAGTAAGGGCTCCAGTACTGCCCATAGCCCGTCTGCCTACAGCGGTGTTGTTATTGCCGGTTTCATTAAAACTCAATGCATCTACACCCAAAGCAGTATTATTGTCTCCAGTAGTATTCGCATTTAAGGAAACAGAACCTACAGCCGCATTACGTGAACCGTTCGTAATGCTTTCTAAGGAGGCTGAACCAACGGCAGTATTAAAAATCCCTGTACCGGCCGGATTAAGTGCATTAACACCAAAAGAAGTATTATTTACGCCCAAGCGTCCTGCACGAATATTATTTCTTCTAAAAATGACATCCACAGCATTGGTTGTTCCTATAAAATTGGTAGCAGCATTTAAACCGGTATTACCTAAGGTGGACCAGCCATTAAGTGCGGGCACGTCAAGAGTTTGCCAAGAAGCAGTACCATTGGCATTGCTTACCATAATACTTCCGGCGGCTTGATTACCATCAACCATTCTGATGTTTCCAACAACATGCAGACGATCTTGTGGTGTTGAACTTCCGATACCCGTATTGCCATTTTTTAACACCACCATCGCATCGCTGCGTTCGGAATCATCAACTATATTATTATTATTAGTATCAATGGCATTACCCATCACAAACAAACGATCTGTAGCATTAGCTGTTCTAAATTGAGTAGCTCCATTTACTGAGGGCGTGTAGATGGTTGCACCGATACCAATGACGATTTCACCATAACTGGTGGCAGTATTAGATCTTCCAAAAGTGGTAGATACTGAACCTAAGGCGGCTGTACCTCTCCCAAAAGCGGTAGAATATTCACTACTTGAGATTGTACTACTTCCAAAAGCAGTAGACCCGTAACCCGAAGCAGTTGTTTGATCTCCAAAAGCGGTCGAAAAAAAATTTGAAGCGGTAGTTACTGAACCAAAAGCAGTAGACCCGTAACCCGAAGCAGTTGTTTGATCTCCAAAAGCGGTCGAAAAAAAATTTGAAGCGGTAGTTACTGAACCAAAAGCAGTAGACCCGTAACCCGAAGCAGTTGTTTGATCTCCAAAAGCGGTCG